>CAZWDE010000105.1:0-9877 GCA_964632555.1 uncultured Limibaculum sp. | reverse complement strand
AACCAGCCGTCGACGATCACGGTGACGTCGATGTTGAGGATGTCGCCGTCCTTCAGCACCTTGGGCCCGGGGATGCCGTGGCAGACCACGTGGTTGACCGAGATGCAGCTCGCGTGCTGGTAGCCGCGATAGCCGATGGTCGCCGAGGTGGCGCCGACCTCGCGCACCCAGCCCTCGATGAGCTGGTCGATCTCGCCGGTGGTCACGCCCGGCACGACATGCGCGCCGATCATGTCGAGGCACTCGGCGGCGACCCGGCCGGCGCGGCGCATCCCCGCGAAGTCGGACAGCGGATAGAGCCGGATGCCCTCGGCGGTGCGGATCTCGGCCGTGTGGCCCTGAACGCTCTCGTCCATTCCCATAATGCTCCGATTACACAGCGACCGGGATCGGCCGATCAAGCACGATCTCGCGCCGCGACAGGCGGCAGGCGAAGGCGAGCATCTCGACGCCCGCGGCACGCGCCGCCGCGGCCGCCTCGGCATAGCCCGGGTCGAGATCGGCGGCGAGGCGCAGGCGCGCGCAATCGTCCCGCTGCACGCAATAGAGCATCACCGCCCTCTCTCCCTCGGCGACCATCGCGGCGAGCTCCCCCAGATGCTTCGCGCCCCGCGCCGTGACGCAGTCGGGGAACTCCGCCCAGTCCCCCTCGCGGCGCAGATGCACGTTCTTGACCTCGATATAGGTGGCCCGGCCGTCGGGCCCCAGCCCGCGAAAGTCGACGCGGCTCCGCGTCCCGTAGCGGACCTCGGCGCGGATCTCGGCCAGATCGGCCAGCTCGGGGATGCGGCCCTCGCGGAGGGCCTCGCCGACCACGCGGTTGGGCACCGAGGTGTCGATCCCCGCCCAGTGCCCGCCCGGCAGCTCGACGAGGCGCCAGCCGAAGCGGAGCTTGCGCCGCGGGTCGTCGTTGGGCTCGAGCCAGATCGCCGTGCCGGGCGCGGCGAGGCCCATCATCGAGCCGGGATTGGGGCAGTGCGCCGTCACCGCCCGGCCGTCCGCGAGCTCGGCCTCGGCGAGGAACCGGCTGTGGCGGCGGATCAGGCGGGCGGGCACGAGGGGTTGCGCGAACTCCATGGCGGGGGACTATGCGGCGAAACGCGCGAAGGAAAGGGGGGCGCGATGGGCGATGCGGCGCGGCCGACGGCGGCGATGATCGTGATCGGCGACGAGATCCTCTCGGGCCGCACGCAGGACGCGAACGCCCACCACCTCGCCGGGGTGCTGACCGGGCTCGGCATCCGCCTCGTCGAGATCCGCGTGGTCGAGGACCGGCGCGCGGCGATCGTCGGCGCGGTGCGCGCCCTCGCGCCCGCGGTCGACCATCTCTTCACCTCGGGCGGCATCGGGCCGACGCATGACGACATCACGGCCGACTGCGTGGCCGAGGCGATGGGCGCGCCGATCGACGTGCGGGACGACGCGCGCGCGATCCTCGAGCGGTACTACGGCGCCGACGGGATCAACGCCGCGCGGCTCCGCATGGCGCGGATCCCCGAGGGCGCGCGGCTGATCGAGAACCCGCTCAGCCAGGCGCCGGGCTTCGTGCTCGGCAACGTGCACGTCCTCGCAGGCGTGCCGGCGATCTTCCGCGTGATGCTGGCGGGGCTCGCGCCCACCCTGAGGGGCGGTCCGCCGATCCTGTCCCACGCCTTCCGGGTGCCGGTGCCCGAGGGCGATCTCGCCGAGGCGCTGCGCCGCCTCGCGGGCGCCCACCCCGATGTCGAGATCGGCTGCTACCCGTTCTACCGCGGCGGGCTCGGCTGCACGCTGATCGCCCGCGCGACGGAACCCGCGGCGCTCGCGCGGGCTGCGGAGGCGCTCCGCGCGATGCTGGCGCCGCTCGCGGCGACCGTCGAGGAGACCCCGCCCGGCTGACGGCGCGCCCGGCGCCTCCGCGCGGCGCGGGCTCAGCGCGCCTCGCCCAGGGACGGCGGCGCTACGCCGTCCCCGTCCGCGAGCCGCCCGGTGGCGGCCTCGATTCGCGCCTCGATCTCGCGGGCGAGATCGGGCACCGGCAGGCCCGGCTCGATCCGGCCGAAGAGCCAGACCACGGCCCGCCCCGGATGCCGCGCGACCCCGCGGCGCGGCCAGAAGAGCCCCGCATTCGTCGTGGCGAGCACCACCGGCAGGCCGAGCTCGGCGGCGATCACGGCGGCGCCGCGGCGATAGGGGTACTCGGCCGGGCCCGCACCGGGCGGCGTGCGCGTGCCCTGCGGATAGACGACGATCTGCCCGCCGCGCGCGCGAAAGGCCGCGACGAGGCCGCGCACCGCCCCCGCCCCGCCCGCCCGGTCGACCGGGACCGCCCCGGCGCGCCGCGCGAAGAGGCCGAACACCGGCGCGCGCAGCAGCTCGCGCTTCATCACGAAACGGGGCTCGGGCAGCGCGTTGAAGAGCACCAGCACGTCGAGGAGCGACTGGTGCTTGGCGGCGACGACGCAGGGACCCGCCGGCACGGCGCCCCGCACCTCGACCCGGAGGCCGCAGATCGCGCCGAGCAGCGCGAAGGCGATCCGGTTGTGCGCCTTCATCCAGGCCCGCGCCCAGCCCTCGCGCCAGAGGACGGCCGGCGCGCCGATCAGGCCCCAGAGCCCCATCAGCGCGTAGAAGAGGGCGACGAAGGCCGCGCCCCGAACCCGCGCCACCGGTCAGACCATGCGCCGGAGCGCCATCCGCACCGAGGCGCGCGCTGTGGCCCAGGCGATCGCGGCGGTCGCGAGCGGCACCGCGAGCGCGACCGCGAGCCATCCCCCGGTGCCGGCGAAGAGCGGCCCGTCGAGGCCCACCGCGGCGCCCGCCGCGGTACCGGTGCCGGCGAGGCCCGAGAGCGCCGCCAGCGCGAGCGCGGCGCCGCCGATGCCGCCGGCGAGCCCGCGGAGCGCGAGGCGCCGCACGAAGGCCCGCGCGATGAAGCGATCCTCGGCCCCGATCAGGCGGATGACGCGGACGATCTCGAGATTCGCCGAGAGCGTGGCGCGCGCGGCGAGCGCGACCATCCCGCAGGCCGCGAGCATCACGAGGGCGGTGGCGAGCCAGGCGATGCGCCCGACCGTCTGCGCCGCCTCGGCGAGCGGCCCGCGCCAGACCGCGTGGTCGTCGTAGACCGCGCCCGGCGCCTCGCGGTCGAGCTGCGCCTGGAGCGCGGCGCGATCGGGCCCCGTGCCCTCGAGGCGGAGCTCGACGAGGCGCGGCGCCGGCAGCCCCTCGAAGCCCGCGAGATCGCCGATCCACGGCTCGAGCAGCGCCGCCTGCTCCGCCTCGGGGATGGCGTCGGCCGCCGCGATGCCGGGCGTGCGCCGCAGCACGTCGATGGCGCGCGCGAGACGCGTCTCGATCTCGGACGGCGTGCCGCTCACGCGCACGGTGGCGAGGCCGGCGAGATCGGCCGACCAGCTCCGCGCCACCCGGTCCGCGGCCAGGCCCGCGACGAGCGTCAGAACGGCGAGAAAGCTCATCGAGGCCGCCGCCAGCGTGGTGAGCGGCGCCGACCAGCCGGTGGGCGGCACGATCGGCGGCGCCTCGGCGCGGCGGATCCAGCGCCCGACGAGGCCGGCGAGCCCCCGGCTCACAGCTCGGACGCTCCCTGGGTCAGCGCGCCGTCGGAGAGCCGCAGCACGCGCGCGCTCACCATCGACTTCGCCGAGCGGATCAGGCCGAGATCGTGGGTCGCGACGAGCACGGTGCGGCCGAGCCGGTTGAGCTCGATCAGCAGCCGGAGCACGCGCCCGCCCATCTCGGGGTCGATGTTGCCGGTCGGCTCGTCGGCGAGGATGAGGTCGGGCGAGTTGATCACCGCGCGCGCGATCGCGGCGCGCTGCTTCTCGCCGGCCGAGAGCTCGCGGGGATAGGCCTCGGCGCGGTCGGCGAGCCCGACCCAGCGGATGAGCTCGGCCACGTCGGCCCGGTAGTCCTCGATCCGGAGCCCGGCAACCCGCAGCGGCAGCGCGATGTTCTGCACGACGCTCATGTGCTCGAGCAGGCGGAACTCCTGGAACACGACGCCGATCTTGCGCCGGAGCTTCGGGATCATCCGGCGGCGGAGCCGGGTCGGGTCCTGCCCGAACAGCGTGAGCCGCCCGGTCTGGGGCAGATGCTCGAGGTAGAGCAGCTTCAGCAGCGTGGTCTTGCCGGCGCCCGACGGCCCGGTGAGAAAGTGGAACGAGCCGGGCGCCACCTCGACGCTCAGCTCCCTCAGCGTGCTCCTCTCGTCATAGCCGAAGCTGACGCGGTCGAGCGTGATCATCCGGCCTGTCACCCATGGCGCCCCGTTGCCGAATGCCTGCATATTTCGCGGGGCCTGACAACCGGCGCAACCCGTTGGGCTTGGCGCTCGGCGGTGCGGCCACTATACCGGTTGGCTGATGGGGTCGGGACCGGAGAGAGGGATCGTGGTCGAGATCGAATGCCCGAATTGCGGCGCGCGCTACCAGGTGCCCGAGGAGGCGCTCGGACCCAAGGGCCGCGACGTCACCTGTTCGTCCTGCGGCAATGTCTGGCACGCGGTGCCCGTGCCCGAGGGCCCGATCGACGTGACCTCGATCGGCGGCGTGCAGACCCAGCCGCCCCGCCGAGGCGCGCAGATGGCCGAGATCCGCCAGATGCTCGACCAGGTGCAGAAGAGCGACGCGCGGCGCGCGGCGCCGCCGGCCTATGACGAGCCGGAAACGCCCCACGCCGCGAGCCGCTGGACCGACCGCACCCGCATGGTCGATCCGCCGAAGCCGCGCGCCGACGTGCGCGAGGCGGTGTTCGGCCACGCCCGCGACGAGGAGGACGACGAGGAGGTCGAGCGGACCGAGAGCTTCCTGCGCGAGCGCACCGGCGTCGGCGGGCAGTCCGGCCGCCTCAAGACCACGGGTCGGCGCGGCGCCGCGACCGACGGCGCCCAGCAGCGCTCGCGGCTCATGCAGAAGCACGCGCGCCGGCACCGGAAGTTCGAGGAGCGCAAGCGCCGCGGCACCGGCGCCGGGCTGACCGGGTTCACCTTCGTCGCGATCGTCGGCGGCCTGCTGGTCGGGCTCTACGCGCTCCGCGAGCCGATCGCCGACCGCCTGCCGAGCACGGCGCCGCCGCTCGCCAACTACGTCACCGCGGTGGATGGCCTGCGCGCGGGGCTGAGCGAGCGGTTCGCCGAGATCCGGACCCTGATCGAGGAGCGCACCACCGGCGCCTCCGACGAGGGCTGAGGCCCGCAGGCCTGCCGCGCCTCGGCGGGGTGGCGGGCCCGGCGGCCCGCCTTTCGGCCCCTCAGAACTGCTCCAGCAGCCGCTCGAGATAGCGGAGCTCGATCTCCGGGCGCTCCCGGTCGGCGGAGCGCCGGCGGAGCTCCTCCAGCAGCTCGCGCGCCCGGTCGACGAGCGACTGCCCCGGCACCTCGGTGCTGCTGCCGTCGATCGCGCCATAGGCGCCGCTCGGCCGGTCGAACGGGTCGATGCTGTCGCGGTCCTGCGCCCGGCCCTCGCCGTCCTGCATGCCGCTCGCGGCGGTCTGGCCCTGCCCCTGCTGCATCTGCTGGGCGAGCGCCTCGGCGCCCTCGTTGAGTCGGTCGAGCGCGTCCATCTGGTCCTGCAGCGCCTCGCCGGTCTCGTTGCCCTCGAGGTCGTCGCGCGCCTCGCCCATCGACCGACCGGCGTCGCCGAGCGAGCGCGAGGCGCCGTCCATGCCCTCGCCGCCGCGGCCGAGCTGCCGGCGAAGCTCCTCGATCGCCTCGCGGAGCGCCTCCTGCTCGGCGGCGAGGCGGCCGTTCTCGGAATGGCGGCCGCCCTGCGCGCCGCCCGGGCGGCCCTCGCCGGAGCGCTGCCCGGGCTGGCCGCCCTGCTGTCCCGGCTGGTTCTGGCCCATCTGGCCGCCCTGCTGGCCCTGTTGGCCCGGCTGCCCCTGCTGGCCGTCGCGACGCTGCTGGCGCAGCTCGTCGAAGGTCTCCTCCGACAGCCTCTGCTGGCGCTGGATCAGCTCCTGAAGCTGCTCGAGCGCCTGCTGGCCGGGGCTCTGCCCCGGCTGCATGCGGCCCGCCTGCAGGTTCTGCAGCATCTGGCTGAGCTGGGAGAGCATGTCGCGCGCCTGGTCGCGCAGGCCCGATTCGGCCTGGCGCTGCATCTGGTCGAGCATCTCCTCGAGATCCTGGCGCGAGAGCTGCTGCGCGTTCGGGTCCATCGGCTGCTGGTCGAGCGCGTCGGGGTTCTGCAGCGCCTGGCGCACCATCTCCTCGAGATACTCGTTGATCGCCTGGCGAAGCTCGTCCATCGCCTGGCGCACCTCCTCGTCGGTGCCGCTCTCGAGCGCGTTGCGCAGCCGCTCCTCGGCCTGGCGCAGCCGCTCGAGCGCCGAGGCGAGATCGCCGCTCTCGAGCGTGAGCGCGGCCTGCCAGAGGAACTCGGCGACATCCGGGGCGACCTCGCCCACGCGATCCTCGACGATCGCGGGGGCCAGGCGCCGCACCGCCATGCGCACGGCGAGATAGGCGCCCGAATGCTCGGCGAAGACCTCGTCCGGCCGCCGGGTGATCGCCTGCACGGTGTCGAGCACGCGCTCGGCCTCCGCGTAGTCGAGGATCAGCTCGCGCCGCTGCTCGGCGAGCGCGCGGGCGAGCGGATCGGTCCAGCGCCGCTCGGGAAGGCGGAGACGCACGGGCCCCGCGATGCCGCGCTGGCTCGCGCCGTCCTCGACATGGAGGGTGAGCACGACATCGGCGCCCGCCCACGGATGGTCGGTGAGGTCGCGCTCGGCGCGGTCTTCCACCTCGCGCGGATCGCCGGCGAGAGGGAGCGGCAGGGCGAACTCGATCGGCTCGACCTCCATGCGCTCCTCGGCGTCGTCGGCGAGGCGGATCTCGACCCAGGCCGACATCACGCCGTAGTCGTCGCGCGCGGCGAACGGGACGGCGAGCGCCTGCGCGGGCGTCGGCCCGGGCTCGCCGGTCAGCTCGATCTGCGGCGCGTCGTCCGGGATCATCTCGATCGACCAGTCGGCCATCGGCTCGCCCCCGTCGGCCACCGCGAGGCGGCCGGAGCGGACGAGCCGTCCCGTGGTTTCGTAGAGGCCCCCGCCGAGATCGGCGAACGCGGCGGGTTCGGAGAACAGCTCGGCCGACAGCGCCGGCGCCGTCTCGAGCCCGGTCGCGCGAATGGTGATCTCGGTGCCCTGCGGCAGCGAGAGCGGCCCGGCCTCGGGCTCGCGCCGGCTCAGCACGACCGTCTCGGCGCCGGTGTAGGCGGGGGGCACGGCCCACGCCTCGACGCTCGGCTCGGCCAGCACGACGCCGTCGGCGCCGGCCCGCGCCTCGCCCGGGATCAGCGCCGAGCGCAGCCGATCGGGCGCGTGGTCGCCCGCGCCGATGAAGGCGCCGACGAGCAGGATCGGCGCGAACAGCCGGAGCGCCCAGCGATCCCGCGCGGCGAGGCGCAGATCGGGCGCCGCCGCGCGCAGACCGGCCGAGGCGGCCTCGGCGCGGCGCTGGTGCTCGAGCCAGAGCGCGCGCGCCACGGGGCTGACCGACGCGCCGGCCAGACGGTCGGTCAGCGTGGCCAGAGGGCGCTCGGCGACGCTCGCGTCGAGCCGGCGGAGCGCGTCGGCCGATCCGGGGCTGCGGAAATCGCGGAACCCGAGCGCCAGCGCCCCGAGGACCGCGAGTGCGCTGGCGGCGAGCGCGGCGATGTGGAGCGTCGCGTCGAGCGACTGGAACGCGCCGAGCACGACGGCCGCCGCGACCAGGCAGGCGACCGAGAAGGCCGGCCAGAGGGCGCGCGCGAGCGCCTCCGCCCAGAGCGCGACACGGCTCAGCGTCAGGGCGCGGCGGACGCGCCGTCCGAAGGCCCGCGGTTTGGAGAAGAGTTCCGACATCGGCCGCTCCGTGCTGCCATCGCCCGAAAGCCCTCTCGCGAGGGCGGGCGCGCGTTTCCGCGGCCGTCAGGGGCCGCCCATCCAGGGGGGGAGCCTATCACGGCCGATCACCTCCTCCAATGTGGGCCGCGGCCGGACGACGGCAAAGCTTTCCCGCATCACGAGAATTTCGGGGACGAGGGGGCGCGTGTTGTATTCCGAGGCCATCCCCGCCCCATCGGCGCCGGCGGAGCGGAGCGCGAGGCGGTCTCCGGGCGCGAGGGGCGGCTTCGCGCGCGCGGCGGCGAGGAAGTCGCCTGTCTCGCAGACCGGCCCGACGATGTCGACGGGCGCGAGCGGGGCGCCCGGCGCGGGCTCCACCACCGGCACGATGTCGTGCCAGGCGTCGTAGAGCGCCGGGCGGATCAGATCGTTCATCGCCGCGTCGAGGATCACGAAGGTCCGCGAGCCGCGCTTGACGTAGAGCACGGTGGCGAGCAGCACGCCGGCGTTGCCGGCGATCAGGCGGCCGGGCTCGATCTCGATCTCGCAGCCGAGATCCCCGACCGTTCGCCGGATCAGCGCGCCGTAGTCGAACGGCAGCGGCGGCGCCTCGTTGGAGGCGCGGTAGGGGATGCCGAGCCCGCCGCCGAGGTCGAGCCGGTCGATGCGGTGCCCCTGCTCGCGGAGCGCGCGGGTGAGCTCGGCGACATGGGCGAAGGCCCGCTCGAAGGGCGCGAGCCCGGTGAGCTGCGAGCCGATATGGACGTCGACGCCCACCACCTCGATCCCGGGCCGCGCCGCCGCCGCGGCGTAGAGCGCGGGCGCCTCCGCGATCGGCACGCCGAACTTCGTCTCGGCCTGGCCGGTGGCGATCTTGGCGTGCGTCTCGGGGTCGACGTCGGGGTTCACGCGGAAGCAGACCTGCGCGCGGCGCCCGGTCGACTGGGCCGCCGCGTCGAGCGCCTCGAGCTCGGGCCAGCTCTCGACGTTGAAGTGGCGGATGCCGGCGGCGAGGCCGGCGCGCATCTCCTCCGGCGTCTTGCCGACGCCCGAGAAGACGATCCGCTCCGGCGGCACGCCGGCGGCGAGCGCCCGGGCGAGCTCGCCCCCCGACACGACGTCGGCGCCCGCCCCGAGGCGGGCGAGCGTGGCGATCACCGCCTGGTTGGAGTTGGCCTTGAGCGCATAGGCGATCAGGTGCGGCAGCCCCGCGAGCGCCTCCTCGAACACCCGGTAGTGCCGCTCGAGCGTCGCGGTCGAGTAGACATAGGCGGGCGTGCCCACCTCGGCCGCGATGGTCTCGAGCGGCACCTCCTCGGCGTGCAGCCGTCCGCCGCGATAGGTGAAGTGATCCATCGGCCTCGGGGTCCTCGGCAGGGGGGCAGCGGGCGCGCGCCGGGCTCACTCGGCGGCGGGCGCCGGCTCGGCGACGCTCGGGTCCGCGGCGGCGTCCGGATCCTCGATCTCGACGACGCCGGCGCGCCCGCGCGCGGCCTCGCGATCGGTCTCGGGCAGGCTCGCGGCGCGGCCGTCGGGCCGCACCGGGCTCCCCTTCTTGCCGCAGGCGCCGCCGATCACGAGGAGCCCGAGCGCGCACGCCGCCGCGAGCGCCCTCACCCGAGCCGCTCCCGCCAGCGCGCGATCTGCGCGCGCACCTGCGTCGGCGCCGTGCCGCCATAGCTCGACCGGCTCGCCACCGATGCCTCGACCGACAGCACGTCGTAGACCGCCTCGCTGATCCGGGGCTCGATCTCGCGCAGCGCGTCGAGCGGCAGCTCGGCGAGCGCCGCCCCGCGCGCGTCGGCGAGCGCGACGGCCCGGCCCGTGACGTGGTGCGCCTCGCGGAACGGCAGACCGAGGGCGCGCACCAGCCAGTCGGCGAGATCGGTGGCGGTGGCGTGGCCCTCGGCCGCCGCGGCGCGCAGGCGCTCGGGGTCGGGCTCGAGGTCGCGCAGCATCCCGGCCATCGCCGCGAGCGCGTCGGCGAGCGCGTCGGCGGCGTCGAAGACCGGCTCCTTGTCCTCCTGCATGTCCTTCGAATAGGCGAGCGGCA
>CAZWDE010000104.1:0-9931 GCA_964632555.1 uncultured Limibaculum sp. | reverse complement strand
TACGCCCTGATCTTCGTCGCGGTGATCGCGATCGTCGAGGGCATCTACCTGATCGTCTACGGCAAGACGCTGAAGCGCGAGAAACGGGTCAACCGCCGGCTCACCCTGCTGCAGGACGGCAAGGACACCGAGGAGGTGCTCACCATCCTGCGCGCCGAGCGCGAGGGCTCGGAGCGCCAGCGCAAGATCCCGGTGATCGGCGTGCTGCTCGACCAGGCGCGCCAGGCGAGCATCACCATGAGCCCCATGGGCATGGTGATCACGCTCGTCGGGCTGATCGGGGCGTCGTTCTTCCTGCTCTCCGTCTTCACCGGCGCGGTGCTGCAGGTGCGGATCGTGGTCGCCCTCGTGGTCGGCTACGGCGCGCTCTATCTCTGGCTGCGCGACAAGGCGCGCAAGCGCATCAAGCTCTTCGAGGAGCAGCTGCCCGACGCGCTCGACCTGATGGTGCGGTCGCTGCGCGTCGGCCACCCGATGACCGCCTCGGTCGGCATCGTGGCGCGCGAGATGCCCGACCCCCTCGGCACCGAGTTCGGCCTCGTCGCCGACGAGGCGACCTACGGCATGGACATCAACAAGGCGCTCGAGCGCACGGCCGACCGCATGCCGGTGCCGGATCTGCGCTTCCTCGCGATCGCGATGAACATCCAGTCGACGAGCGGCGGCAACCTCGCGGAGATCCTCGAGGGGCTTTCCAAGGTCATCCGGGCGCGCTTCAAGCTGTTCCGCAAGGTGCGCGCGATCACGGCCGAGGCGCGCTGGTCCGGCTGGTTCCTGTCGATCTTCCCGGTGCTCGCGCTCCTGATGGTGCAGGTGGTGCAGCCGACCTACTACGACGACGTGGCGGATCACCCGCTGTTCTTGCCGGGCGCGATCCTCACCTTCATCCTGCTGATCATCAACGTGATCTTCATGCGCATCCTCGTGAACATCAAGGTCTGAGGCGATGGAGGCGGCAGCGTCAGCGGCGATCGGCCAGGTGCCCGCGGGCGACGGGTTCTGGGGCTTCATGGTGGAGAGCTTCGGGCCCGCCGGCCCGTTCTACGCGATCGCCGCCATCGGCATGGTGATGGCGCTCATCGCGCTGCCCTTCGTGCTGAAGCGCGAGCGCGATCCCGTGGAGCGGCTCGGCAGCGCGGACGACCGGCGCGACATCGAGCTCGCCACGCTGCGGACCGACCGGGACACCGGCGCGCTGCGCTCGCTCGAGGGCTATCTCGAGCCGCAGGACCTCGAGGAGCTCTCCGAGACGCGGCGCAAGCTCGCCTCGGCGGGCTACAAGGACCGCTCGGCCGTCCGCATCTATTTCTTCTCGCGCGCGGCTCTCGGCTCCGGGCTCCTCGTGCTCGGGCTCATGATGTTCTTCGTGATCCCCGAGGACCCGAATTTCGCGGTCAGCATGGTGCTCGCGCTCGCGATGGGCCTGCTCGGATATTTCGCGCCGGTCTACTGGATCGAGCGGCAGATCGCCTCGCGGCGCGAGGAGATCGCCAACGCCTTCCCCGACGCGATGGACATGCTCCTCGTCTGCATCGAGGGCGGCCAGTCGCTCGAACAGGGCATGGCGCGCGTCGGCAAGGAGATGGAGTTCGCCTCGGGCCCGCTCTCGGAGGAGCTGCAGATCGTCAGCCACGAGTTCCGTCTCGGCAAGGACCGCATCGCGGTGCTGCGCGACTTCGCGGCGCGCTGCAACGTCAACGACATCAGCTCCTTCGTCACGGTGCTGATCCAGTCGACGGCGTTCGGTACCTCGATCTCGGAGGCGCTGCGGGTCTATGCGTCCGAGATGCGCGACAAGCGCCTGATGCGCGCCGAGGAGAAGGCCAACGTGCTGCCGACCAAGCTCACGCTCGGCACGATGATGTTCACCGTGCCGCCGCTGATCCTCATCCTGATCGGCCCCTCGATCATCCAGATCATCCGCGCGCTCACGGGGCTCGGCAGCGGCGGGCCGGGGCCCGGCGGGCCCCTGCCATGACCGCGCCGCGCGGCGCGCGCGAGGTCGCCGCGGGGCTGCTCGCGCTCGGGCTCGGCGGCTGCGCCACGCCCGATCCGCTGGCCGAAAGCGGGCTCTTCGCGGAGGCCGGCCCCTTCGCGCCGCCGCCGATCGACGCGCGCGACGCCGACCGGCTGATCGCGGACGGCACCACGCTGCTGCGCGCGGGCGACCACGAGCGCGCCTATCGCCACTTCATCCGCGCGCTGCGCACCGGGGACCGGCCGGCGGAGGCGCTCACCGGCGCCGGGCTCGCGCTCGAGGCGCAGGGGCTCCTCACCGGCGCGCGGGATTTCTTCGAGCGCGCGCGCGCCCTCGCGCCGGGCTCCGACGTCGCGCACAACAATCTCGGCGTCGTGCTCTACCGCCTCGGCGACTATGCGGGCGCGCACCAGGCCTTCCGCACCGCCTTCGCCGTGTCGAGCGGGCGCAGCGGCGTGGCGGCGGCCAATCTGCGCCTCGCCGAGGCGCAGCTGGCGCGCCGCCTGCCGGGCGCCGACCCCGGCGTGACGCACACCGTGCGCCGGGTGGGGAGCAGCGAGTACCGCCTGTTGACGGTCGACGATATCGGGAGCGACGCCGGATGAACGATCTCGTTTGCCACACCCCGGACCGGGCCCCGGCGCGCCGCCGGCCCGCCCGCACACCCGCCGTTGCGCTGCTGGCGGCGCTCGCCCTCGGGGCCTGCGCGCCGTCGATCGCCGAGCGGCCGGACCCGCTCGGCCAGAACGTGATCGACGACGCCGGGCTCTCCAACCTCCTGCTGAGCGCGGGCGACCCCGAGCAGGCGGTGCGCTACTTCGAGGGCGCCTCGGCCGAGGAGCCCGAGCGCGCCGATCTCCGCCGCGGGCTCGCGCTGTCCTATCTCCGGGCCGGGCGCTACCCCGAGGCCGCCCGGGTCTACGGGCAGCTCGACGCGCTCGGGCAGGCCGGCCCGGCCGACCTTCTCGAATACGCCTTCGTCTCGATCCGGCTCGAACGCTGGGCGGACGCCGCGGCGCTCGACGCGCGCCTGCCCGCCGGCTTCGACACCGCGCGCCGGCACCAGCTCACCGCGATGATCGCCGATCACGAGCAGAACTGGGAGGCCGCCGACGCCGCCTATGCGCGCGCCGAGATGCTCGACAACAACCCCGCCAAGATCCTCAACAACTGGGGCGTCAGCAAGATGGCGCGCGGCGAGTACGACGCCTCCGAGCAGCTGTTCCGCCGCGCCATCGCCTTCGACAGCCGGCTGTTCGCCGCCAAGAACAACCTCGCCATCGCGCTCGCGCGGCAGGGCACGTTCCAGCCGCCGCTGGTTCCGATGACCGACCGTGAGCGCGCGACCATCCTCAACAACATGGGCGTCCTCGCGCTCGCGCAGGACAAGCCGGAGATCGCCAAGGGCCTGTTCGCCGCCGCGGTCGACACGCACCCGCAGCACTACCAGGGGGCGGCCGACCGGCTGGCGAGCCTCGAGGCCACCGTGGCCAACTGATCCCAGGCCATGCTCTCCGACCCGGCGCTGATCCTCGCCATCGTCCTGATGGCGCCGCTGATGGCCGCGATCCTCGTGATCGACACGCGCGACCTGCGGATCCCCAACTGGTCGGTGCTCGCGGTGATCGCCGTCTTCCTCGCGACGGGCAGCTGGGGCCTGCCGTTCGACGTGTTCCTCTGGCGCATCCTCTACGGCGTGCTCGCGCTCCTCGCGGGCTTCCTCGTCTACAACCTCGCGCAGGGCGGCATCGGCGCGGGCGACCTGAAGCTCCTCGCCGCGCTCGCGCCCTTCCTCTCCGCGGCCAACCTCTTCGACTTCGCCGTGGTCTACGCGCTCGTCAGCGTGGTCGGCACGCTCGCCTTCTGGCTGATCCGGCGCGCGCTGCGCGGGCGCGAGCATCGCTGGAAGGCGTTCGGCCCCACGATCTATTTCCCCGCCGGCGTCTTCATCGGCGTGACGATCACCGTGGTGCTGATCGGCGAGGCGGCCGCCCGCTTCGCGTGACGGCTCAGGCTGCCCAGGCGGCCCAGCCGGGATCGTCGAGGAAGAGGCGGGGATCGTCGGTGATCACTCCGGCGAGGCCCGGCCGCCGCAGATGCGCCGCCCCGGGATCGTTGAGCGTGTAGACGCGGAGCGCGACCCCCGCCGCCTCGGCCTGCGCGAGCAGCGCCGCGTCCGCCGCGCGATGCTCGACATGGAGCGCGCCCGCCCCGAGCGCGGCGAGCCGCTCCGGCCAGTCGTCGGGCGGCGCCTCCCACAGCATCGCGAGCGGACAGCCGGATAGCCGGCCGAGCGCGGCCAGCGCGCCGGCCTCGAAGCTCGACACCACCACCGGCGGGCCGCGATGGGCGGCCAGCGCGGCGGCCACCGCGCGGGCGAGCGGACCCGGATCCGCGCCATGCGGCTTCATCTCGAGATTGGCGGCGAGGCCGAGGCCGGCGAGGCAGGCGAGCGCCGCGTCGAGCGTCGCGATCCGCTCGCCGCGAAAGGCCGGCGCGAACCAGCCCCCGGCGTCGATCCCGGGCAGATCGTCCCGCCCGATGTCGCGAAGCGGGCCCGACGCGTCGGTGCAGCGGTCGAGCGTCGCGTCGTGATGCAGCACCGCCGTGCCGTCCCCGAGCAGCGACACGTCGAACTCGACCGCGCGCGCCCCGGCATCCGCCGCCGCCCGAAAGGCCGCGAGCGTGTTCTCGGGCGCGGCCCGGCTCGCCCCCCGATGCGCGATGATCCGCGGCAGTTCCGCCGGCCCCCGCTGCTCCGCCATGACCGTCCCCCCTCCGCGCCGGCCCTTGCACGGCTGCGGCGCTTCGGGCACACCCTGACCGAAAGCGGGGGCGCCCGCCACCGGAGCCGTGCATGGCCCTGATCCGCTTCGCCGTTCTCGTCGCCCTGCTGGGGACCGCCGCGCTCGCCTCGGTCGCGATGGGCGAGCGCGCCGCGCGGTTCTACGAGGCCATGCTCGCCCGCCGGATCGCGAGCGGGCTCGACGCGCTCGGCCTCCTCTGGGCCGAGACGGAGGTGGACGGCCTCGTGGTGCGGCTCTCGGGGCACGCGCCCGACCCGCACGCCCAGGCGCTGGCCGCCGAGACGGTCCGCCTCGCCGCCCCGGCCGCGCGGCTGCTCGACGAGAGCTCGGCCGACCTGCCGCCGCCGCCGCTCCGGCCGGCGCCGCGCCTCGCCATGGCCCGCGAGGGGATGGCGGTGACGATCACGGGCCATCTGCCGGACGCCGCCGCCCGGGCCGGGCTCGCCCGCGCCTTCGCCGAGGAGGCGCCTCGCCTCGACGCGCACGACCTCACCTCGGAGGGGGCGGCCGCGGCGCGCGAGCCCCTGCCGATCGCCATGGCGGCGCGGGCGGTCTCGCGGATCCCGCGCGCGCATGCGGTGCTGGAGCCGGGGCATTTCCGCCTCGCGGGCCTCGTCGCCGACGAGGACGAGCGCCTCCGCCGCACCGCCGAGATCCTCGGGGACGCCCCCGAGGGGCTGACGGTCGACCTCGCGATCTCGGTGCCGCCGCCGGTGATCGCGCCCTTCGCCGTCGCGCTCTCGAAGACGGCGGGCGGCGGCCTCCGCCTCGAGCGCTGCGCCGCGCGCGAGGCGAGCGAAGCCTCGACGATCCTCGCCATGCTCCGCCGCGCGGGCCTCTCGGAGCCGGACCGCCCCTGCGATGCGGGGCTCGGCGGGCCGCCGGGCGACTGGCCGGGCGCCGTGGCCGCGGGCCTCGCGGCGCTCGAGCCGCTCGCGGAGGCGCGGCTCGAGATCGCCTACACCGCCGTCGACCTGCTCGCCGCGCCCGGGACATCGCCCGAGACGCTGGCCGAGGCCGGCCGCCGGCTCGCCGAGGCTCTGCCCGAGGGCTTCGACGCGCGGGTGCGGGCCGCCCCGATCGACGCCGCGGGGGAGGCCGATCCCGGCGCGCCGGTCGAGCCGCCGCTGCCCGACCGCCAATGGGTGACCGTGACCGCCGGGCCCGACGGCGTCCTGCTCGCCGGACGCCTGCCCACCGCGCTCGGCGTCGAGGCGCTCGAGGCGCTGGCGGCCGCGCGCTTCCCGGGGCAGGTGCTGCGCAGCGCGCTCGGCGCGCGCGGCGCGGGGCCCGTCGACCCCGGCTGGAAGGCGGCCGCCTTCGCGGCCGTCGAGGCGCTGGCGCGGCTCCAGCGCGGCCGGGCGCAGGTGACGGACGAGGGGGTCGAGCTGACCGGCGAGGCGGCCTCGCCCGAGATCGCGGGCGCCGTGCACCGGGCGCTCGCCGCCGCCGTGCCGGACACGCCGCTCGCCACCGCGATCGCGATCGACCTGCCGGCCCTCGTGGCGCGCGTGCCGCTGACCGAGGCGCGCTGCCTCGCGGCGCTCAACGACCTCGTGGCCGCGCGGCCGATCCGCTTCGCGCCGGGGAGCGCGGTCCTCGACCCCGACGCGGGGCCGGTGATCGCCGAGATCGCCGCGGTCCTCCGCCGCTGCCCGGACGCCGCGGTCGAGATCGGCGGACACACCGATTCGCAGGGGTCGGAGGGCTTCAACGAGCGCCTGAGCGCGGCCCGCGCCCGCGCCGTGCGCGAGGCGCTGATCGGCCGGGGCGTGCGGCTGACCCGGCTTGCCGTGCAGGGCTACGGCGAGCGCCGCCCGGTCGCCAGCAACGCGACCGAGGCGGGGCGCGAGCGCAACCGCCGGATCGCCTTCGGTCCCGTCGCCCCGCCGCCGGAGACGGCCGCGGCGGACGACGCCGCGCCGGCCCGCTGAGCGCGCATGACCGGGGCCGAGCTCTCCGAGGCGATCGCCGCCGCCCTCTTCGCCGCCGCCATGGTGGGCTGGCTGCTCCACTGGCTCTGGTCGCTCGTCGCCCGGATCACGAGCTCCGAGCGCGGCAAGATCCGCCATCTGGTGCGCGAGCTCGACGCCGCGGAGCGGGCCCGCGAGGCGGCCGAGGCCGCCCTCCGCGACACCGAGGCGCGGCTCCGCGCCCAGCTCGCCGAGCTCGAGCAGAGCCTCCGCGACCGCGTCGTCGCGCACGACATCGCGGCCGAGGCGCGCGAGGCCGAGGCGGCGCGCGCCATCGCCGAGGCCAAGCGCGAGGCCGAGGCCGCGTGGGACGGTCTGGCCAACGCCCGGCGGCGGATCGCCGAGCTCGAGCGCATCATCGCCGGGCTGCGCGACGGCCGCGCCGGCAGCCCGACCCCCTGAGCCTCAGCCCCAGCGCCGGGCGGCCGCCTCGTCGCTCTCCCGCGCATCGACCCACCGCCCGCCGGCGGCGCCCTCCTCGCGCTTCCAGAAGGGCGCGCGGGTCTTCAGATAGTCCATCAGGAACGCCGCCGCCTCGAAGGCCGCCTCGCGGTGCCGGCTCGCCGCGAGCACGAGCACGATGCGGTCGCCGGGCGCGAGCGGCCCGACCCGGTGGATCACGCGCACGCCCGAGAGCGGCCAGCGCGCCCGCGCCTCCGCGACGATCGCCTCGAGCGCGCGCTCGGTCATGCCGGGATAGTGCTCGAGCGTGAGCCCCGAGATCGCCTCGCCGCCCGCCATCTCGCGGACGAGCCCGGTGAAGCTGACCACCGCGCCGATCGCGCGGTCGCCCGCGGTCAGCCGGTCGATCTCGGCGGCGATGTCGAAATCGGCCTCGCGGACCGAGACCTCGGATGCGGCGGGCGCGTCCATCTCAGCCTCCCGTCACCGGCGGAAAGAACGCGACCTCGCGCGCGCCGCGGATCGGGGTGTCGAGCGCGGCCATCTCCTGGTCGATCGCCACCCGCACCGCCGAGATGTCGGCGAAGGCGTGGGCGTAGCGCGCGTCGCGGGCGCGGAGCGCGGCGATCAGGTCGGCGGCCGTCTCCGCCTCGCCCGGATCGATCTCCTCGGAGCCCGTCCCGACCCGCTCGCGGAGCCAGGCGAAATAGAGAATTCTCATGCGCGGTCCTCCTGCCGGCGAATATAGCGGAGCGCCTTCGCCGCGTAATCCCACCCCGTGATCACGGTCAGCGCCGCGGCGATCCACAGCAGGCCGGTCGCCACGGCGCCGATCCACCACGACCCCCCCGAGACGGCGGGATCGCTCGAGACGGTGACCGGCTGCGTCAGGGCAAGGCCGATCGGCCGCTCGGCGAGCAGTGCCGCGATCGCCAGCATCTGCGCCGCCGTCTTCCATTTCGCGAGCCCCGTCACCTCGAGCCGGGCCGCGGGCCCCAGCGCCTCGCGCAGCCCCGAGACGAGGATCTCGCGGAGAAGGATCAGGACGGCCGGGAGCGCGATCCAGGGGGCGAGCCGCACCCCGACCGCGCTCCAGTCCGCCGCATCGCCGGCGCTGGCGGGGACCGTCGCGACCGGCGGCATGGCGACGCTCGACAGAGCGAGCAGGACGGCAAGGGCGATGACCACCATCGCCTTGTCGGCGATCGGGTCGAGGACGCGGCCGAGCGCGCTCTCCTGCCCGAGGCGGCGGGCGAGCCAGCCGTCGAGGAAATCCGTCGCGGCGGCGGCGAGGAAGATCCCCAGCGCCCAGAGATCGGCCTCGGGCCGCGGAAGCGCCATGAAGGGCACGGCGATCCCGGGCGCGGCGAGGAGCCGCGCGGCGGTCAGCATGTTCGGCACGGTCCGGATCATGACCGCTGCCTAGGCCGCGCCCGATCCCGCCGCAAGCCGGCCCTGGCAGCCGGCGCGGTCCGCCTCCTCCCTCCGTCCGCCCGCCCGGCGGGCGGAGGCGGACCGCGCCGGAGGGGACGTGCTGCCCGCCTCCGACCGCCGGGCGGGCGGTGGGAGGAGGCGGGCACGGCGCGGAACGCGCCGTTCTCAGCCGTCGCCGTGGAAGAAGGCGTAGACCGTCTCGGCCATCGCCGCCGAGATCCCGTCGACCGCCTTCAGATCCTGCAGCCCCGCCCGGCTCACGGCCTTGGCCGAGCCGAACCGGGCGAGGAGGGCGCGCTTCCGCGCCGGCCCGATCCCCGGGATCTCGTCGAGCGGGTTCGCCGCGATCGCCTTCGAGCGCTTCGCCCGGTGCGCGCCGATCGCGAAGCGGTGCGCCTCGTCCCGCATCCGCTGCACGAAGTAAAGGGCGGGGCTGCGGAACGGCAGCGCGAAGGGCCGCGCGCCGGGGCGATGGAACTCCTCCTTGCCCGCATCGCGGTCGACCCCCTTGGCGACGCCGAGGAGCGCCACGTCCTCGATGCCGAGCTCGGCGAGCACCTCCGAGGCGGCCGAGACCTGCCCCGGCCCGCCGTCGATCAGCACGAGATCGGGCCACGCGCCGCCCTCCCGGTCGGGATCCTCCTTGACGAGCCGGGCGAAGCGCCGCGTCAGCAC
Source organism: uncultured Limibaculum sp. (assembly GCA_964632555.1). Classification (GTDB taxonomy): domain Bacteria; phylum Pseudomonadota; class Alphaproteobacteria; order Rhodobacterales; family Rhodobacteraceae; genus Thermohalobaculum. The sequence goes on along the minus strand of CAZWDE010000104.1, from coordinate 662 downwards.
CTCGCGCATCATGCCGAAGTCGTCGCCCGGCGCGAGATCGGTGTCCTTGATGTTGAACTTGCGGTACTGGCCCTTCTCGAATCCGTCGGGCCCCGCCACGATCATGGCGCCCACCGCGTTGGCCCCCTGGATGTGCGAGTTGTCGTAGACCTCGATGCGGCGCGGCGGCGCCTCGAGGACGAGCGCCTCGGCGAGCTCGGCGAGCAGGCGCGCATGCGAGGCGGACTCGGCGAGCTTCCGCGCCAGCGCCTCGCGCGCGTTCTGCCCGGCATGCTCGACGAGCTCGCGCTTCTCGCCGCGCTGCGGCACCGCCACGACCACGCGCCGGCCCGAGACGGTGGCGAGCGCCTCGGCCAGCAGCGACTGCGTCGGGATCGGGTGGCTGAGCAGCACCATGCGCGGCGGCGTCTTCTCGGCGTAGAACTGCCCGAGGAAGCTCTCGAGGATCGTCGCGTCGGCGTCCTCGGCCGAGACACGCGGGAAGTAGGCGCGGTTCCCCCAGTTCTGGTGATTGCGGAAGAAGAACACCTGCACGCAGGCCTGCCCGCCGTCGCGGTGGAGCGCGAAGACGTCGGCCTCCTGCGTGACCCGCGGATTGATCCCCTGGTGGCCCTGGATCTGGGTCATGGCGCGGATGCGGTCGCGGTAGATCGCGGCGCGCT
>CAZWDE010000103.1:0-9947 GCA_964632555.1 uncultured Limibaculum sp. | reverse complement strand
GTTCTCCACCCTCGCGCCTCTGGGCAGCACGCGCTTGCGGTCGCCCAGATAGGCCTCTGCCTTCTCGCTCGCCGTGGCGGCGGGCGCGTAGAAGGCGGAGCCCGACTTGAGGAGCCCGACGATCTCGGCCCCGCCGTCGCGCGTGCGCTGCACGATGGCGTCGAGCCGCTCCTGCGTGGTCCAGCCCATCTCCACGAGATCCGGCAGCGGGATGCCGCCGACGGTCGAGTAGCGCACGAGCGGCACCATGGTGTCGCCGTGCCCGCCGAGCACGAAGGCCGACACGTCCTTGACCGAGACGCCGAACTCCTCGGCGAGGAAATGGCGGAAGCGCGCGCTGTCGAGCACGCCCGCCATGCCGGCGACCTTGGCCGTCGGCAGGCCCGAATACTGCTGGAGCGCCCAGACCATCGCGTCGAGCGGATTGGTGATGCAGATCACGAAGGCCTCGGCGGCGTAGCGCCGGATGCCCTCGCCCACGGTCTTCATGACCTTGAGGTTGATCCCGAGCAGGTCGTCGCGGCTCATGCCGGGCTTGCGCGGCACGCCCGCGGTGACGATGACGACGTCGGCCCCCTCGATCGGCGCGTAGCTCTCGGGGTCGTCCTTGTCGGCGGTGACGCCGGTGATCGTGGCGTCGAAGCCGTCGACCGGCGCGCTCTCGGCGATGTCGAGCGCCTTGCCCTGGGGAATGCCGTCCATCACGTCGCAGAGCACGATGTCGCCGAGGCCCTTCAGCCCCGCGAGATGGGCGAGCGTGCCCCCGATCTGCCCCGCGCCCACGAGCGCGATCTTCGACTTCGCCATGACTGCCTCCCCCGAGCTTCGCAGCGATCCGCACCGGTCCGGCGCATGGGCGAGCGTTGCGCCCAGCGGGACCCGAGCGGCGTGCAACATCGGGGGCCGAAGATCAAGGCCCGGCGTCGGCGGCTCAGGCGGGGCTGTCGGGGCCCGCCTCGTCGAGCGCGCGCCACGCCTCGCCGGCCGCCACGAGGCAGCTCGTGCCGCCCGGCGTGGTCAGCAGGATGGTCCAGCTGCCGGAGACCGGGTTGGCGAAGATCTCGATCAGCCCGCGGCCCTGCTGGAAGCCGAGGGAGCGCCGCGTCTCGCCGAAGCGGCTGGCGAGATGCTCGATCACCGCGCGGCGCTCGCCGCAGCGCATCGCGGCGCCGGCCTCGGCGGGCGGGGCCGGGAGCGCCCCGAGGAGCAGCGCGGCGCCGAGCGCCGGTGGCAGGAGTTTCATGCGCATCACCCTTTTCGAAGCCCGCCGTCCGCCCCGCGCGGTCCGCGGTCGCTCCCCTCACGCTGGCGCGAAATGGCTAACGCCCGGTTAGCGCGTCGCGCCGCGGCCGGCGATTGCGCAACTCCGCGTCCGGGCCTAGAAGGCTCGCGCAAGATTGCGGAACCGCGCCCGCGCGATCCCGCCGACAGCCGACGAGAGCCCGCCGATGCCCAACACCCTCCGCCCTCGCCGCTCCGTCCTCTACATGCCCGGCTCGCGCGGCCGCGCGCTCGAGAAGGCGAAGGCGCTGCCCGCCGACGCGCTGATCCTCGATCTCGAGGACGCGGTGGCGATCGCCGAGAAGGACGCGGCGCGCGCCCTCGTCGCCGCGGCGGTGCGCGAGCGGGGCTTCGGCCGGCGCGAGGTGATCGTGCGGATCAACGGGCTCGAGACGCAGTGGGGCGAGGCCGATCTCGAGATGGCGGCCTTCGTTCAGCCCGACGCGATCCTCGTGCCGAAGGTCGAGAGCGTCGACACCGTGCAGTATGTCGCCCGCCGGCTCGCGAGCCTCGGCGCGCCCGACACGGTGGCGATCTGGGCGATGATGGAGACGCCGCTCGCGATGCTGCGCGCCCCCGACATCGCGGCGGGCCATCCGCGCCTCGCCTGCCTCGTGATGGGCACCAACGACCTCGTGAAGGACCTGCGCGCCGAGCACACGCAGACGCGCCTGCCGGTCGTCACCGCGCTCGGGCTCTGCGTGCTGGCGGCGCGCGCGCACGGGCTCGCGATCCTCGACGGCGTCTACAACGCGATCCAGGACACCGAGTCGCTCGCCGAGAGCTGCCGGCAGGGCCGCGCCTTCGGCTTCGACGGCAAGACGCTGATCCACCCCGCGCAGATCGAGGTGACCAACCGGGTCTTCGCGCCCTCGGAGGACGACCTCGCCCTCGCCCGGCGCTACATCGACGCCTTCGCCGAGGCCGAGGCGGCGGGGCGCGGGGTCGCGGTGGTCGAGGGCCGGCTGGTCGAGAACCTCCATGTCGAGAACGCCAAGCGCCTGCTGGCGCAGGCCGAGATGATCGCCGCGATGGAGGCGGATCTCGCGAAGCCCGAGACCGCCTGAGCCGCCGGATCGCGCTCGCGGGCGCGCCGCGGCTGTGGCATGAGGGAAGCCGGTTCGCAGGGAGGACGAGGATGCTGCTGCTCATCGCCGGCATGGTGCTCTGGACGCTCGCGCACGGGCTGAAGATCCACGCGCCCGCGCGCCGCGCCGCGCTGGTCGCGAAATACGGCGAGGGCCCGGTCAAGATCGGCGCCATGCTGGCGCTGATCGCGGCCTTCGCGATGATCGTGATCGGCTATCAGAGGGCGGATTACGTCGCGCTCTGGACCCCGCCCGGCTGGACGGTGCACCTCAACAACCTCGCGATGGTGCTGGCGCTCGGCGTCTACGCGGCCGGGCCGATCCCGAGCCGGGTGCGCCACTGGATCCGCCACCCCCAGCTCACGGGCACCAAGATCTGGGCGGCGGCGCATCTTCTCGTCAACGGCCACCTCGCGGCGCTGATCCTCTTCGGCGGCATGCTCGCCTGGGCGGTGGCGGCGGTCATCGGCATCAACAAGCGCGACGGCAAGGGGCCGAAGCCCGGGCCGGGCACGCTGCTCGGCAACATCGGCCACGTGGTCCTCGCGCTGGTCCTCACCGCCGCGGTCGGCTGGGCGCACAACTGGCTCGGGGTCTGGCCGTTCGCGGGCGACCCGCCGGCCTGAGACGGGGCGCCCGGCGCGCCCGTTGTGCACTTGCGAAATGAGCGCCGCTCTGCAACTGTCCCGGCGTCAGAGGGGGACGGACGCATGACCAAGACCAGCCTCGGCCGGTTCTTCGAGGATTTCGAGCTCGGCCAGACCATCCAGCACGCCACGCCGCGCACGCTCGGCGCCGGGGACCGGGCGCTGATCGCCGCGCTCTATCCCGGGCGGTTCGCGCTCACCTCCTCCGAGGTCTTCGCCCGCGCCTGCGGCCTGCCGCAGATGCCCATCGACGACCTCGCCGCGTTCCACGTCGTCTTCGGCAAGTCGGTGCCCGACATCTCGCTGAACGCGGTCGCCAATCTCGGCTATGCCGAGGGGCGGTTCCTCGGCCCGGTCTATGTCGGCGACACGCTGTCCGCCAGCTCCGAGGTGATCGGGCTCCGCGAGACCTCGAAGGGCGACGCGGGCGTCGTCTGGGTGCGCACGACGGGGCTCAACCAGCGCGGCCGTCCGGTGCTGCGCTTCGCCCGCTGGGTGCTGGTGAACAAGCGCGACGCGGCGAGCCCCGCGCCCGAGCCAGTGGTGCCCGAGCTCGCCGAGGCGGTGGCGGCCGAGGATATCGCGCTGCCTTTCGGCTTGCACTTCCGCGGCTACGACGCGCGCGCCGCCGGCTCGCCCCATCTCTGGGGCGCCTACGAGATCGGCGAGCGGATCGACCACCCCTCGGCCGCCACCATCGAGGAGGCCGAGCACATGATGGCGACGCGCCTCTGGCAGAACACCGCGCGCGTGCATTTCGACCCGGCCGCGCGGGGCGGCGCGCCGCGCCTCGTCTATGGCGGGCACGTGATCTCGCTCGCCCGCGCGCTCAGCTTCGACGGGCTCGAGAACGCGCAGATGGTCGTCGCGATCAACGCCGGCACCCATGCCGGGCCCTGCATGGCGGGCGACCGCATCCGGGCCTGGTCCGAGGTGCTCGACAAGGCCGAGACGGCCGAGCCCTCGGTCGGCGCGATCCGGCTGCGGCTGGTCGCCGTGAAGAACCGCGACGTCGAGGGCATGGCGCTCCGCGACGCCGACGGGCGGTATTCCGACGGCGTGGTGCTCGACTTCGACTGCTGGGCGCTGATGCCGCGCTGAGCGCTCACCGGGCGAAGCACGCGGCCGCGCGCAGCTCCAGCGATCCGGTCAGGTCGAGCAGGCGCGTCATCAGCGCCGCGTGCTCCGGCGTCGGCGCGATCCGCGCGCCATAGGCGGCCCGGAGCGCCGGCCAGTCGGGATGCGCGTTGTTTCGGCTGCCGAGGAACTCGATCCGCGCCGCGAGCTCGGCATAGCCCGGATCCTCGGCCGAGAGGCGGGCCTCGTCGGCCTCGGTCCAGACGAACCCGCCGAGATCCTCGGGGCGCTGGAGCGCGTCCGAGCCCCAGCGGGCGAGCGCCTCGGCCCGCCGCGCGTGGCGCTCGGCGAGCGCGATCTGCAGCTCCGCGGCGAGCCGCCCGAGCCCTGCATGCTCCGGCGCCGTCTCGGCGATCAGCTCGGCAAGGCCGCGCTGGAAGGCGCGCTTCGCGTCGGCCTCGGCCTCGAGGAGCGGGGCGAGGCAGTCCGCGAGCGGTGCCCCGGCCTCTGCGACCGGGGCGGCGAGCAGCGCGGCCGCCACGAGCGCCGCACGCCTCATCGCGCCGCGGCGGGGTCGAGCGGGCCCGCGAGCGCCCGTCCGGCCGGGCTCGCCGCCCGCGCCGGCTCGAGCGCGAGATGGCGCAGATAGCGCCGCTCGAGCAGGCGGAAGAGGCCGACGAGGGCGAAGGTGATCGCCATGTAGAGCGCGGCCGCGGTCAGCAGCCCCTCGTAGGCCACGTAATACCGGCTGTTGAGCCACCGCCCGGTGCCGAGGATGTCCTGGATGGTGATGACGCTCGCCACCACCGAGCCGTGCAGCATGAAGACCACCTCGTTGCCGTATTGCGGCAGCGCCCGGCGCAGCCCCGAGGGCACCAGCACGAGCCAGGTCACCTGCCGCTCGGAGAGCCCGAGCGCGCGGGCGCCCTCGAGCTCGCCCTTGGCGGTGGTGGCGAACGCCCCGCGCAGGATCTCGGTCGCGTAGGCGCCGGAATTGAGCGAGAAGGCGATCACCGCGCACCACCAGGGCGACTTGAGCGTCGGCCACGCCGCCTCCGCCCAGGTGCCGGCGACGAACCCCGGCGGCTCCCAGAAGACGCTCGCGCGCACCGTCTCGAACTGGCTGATCCCGTAGTAGATGAGGTAGGTCTGCACGAGCAGCGGCGTTCCCCGGAACACGTAGACATAGGCGTTGATCAGCGGCGCGACGCGCGCGCCCCGCACGAGCGCCAGCGCCGAGGGGAGCGCGATGCAGAAGCCGATGGCCACGGCCAGCGCCGTCAGGTGCAGCGTCATCCACACGCCGCCGGCGAACGCCTCCCAGTGCTGCAGCGGAAGGCTCAGGTCCATGCCGGCTGCCCCCGGTTGGCGCGCACCTCGAGCCGGGCGAAGAGCCAGCCCGAGGCCGCGGTGATCGCCAGATAGACGCCGATCACCACCAGGAAGAACAGGAACGGCTCGCGCACCGCCTTGCCCGCCTTGTCGGCCACGTTGACGAGATCCTGCAGCCCGATCACCGACACGACGGCGGTCGACTTCACCAGAACCAGCCAGACATTGCCGTAGCCCGGCAGGGCGTGGCGCACCACCTGCGGCCCGGTGACGAGGAGGAGCGTCTGCAGCGGCGAGAGCCCGATCGCCCGGGCGGCGTCGCCCTGGCCGCGCGGCACGGCGGCGTAGGCGCCGCGGAACGTCTCGGTCAGATAGGCGCCGTAGATCACGCCGATCGCCAGCACGCCCGCCCAGAAGGCCGACACCTCGACATAGCCCCAGCCGAGCCCGGCCCCGATCTCGTTCACGAGGCGCTGGCCGGCGAAATAGACGAGCAGGATCAGCACGAGGTCGGGCACGCCGCGCACGATGGTGGTGTAGGCGCCGGCCAGCCAGCCCCAGGCGATCCCCCGCGCGAGCTTGGCCGCGGCGCCCGCCACCCCGAGCAGGGTCGCGAGCGCGAGCGAGAGGAGCGCGAGCGAGATCGTGACGAGCGCGCCCTCGGCGAGGAGGGGGGCGTAGTCGAGGAGCGCGCCCATCAGGCGCGCCCCAAGCGGCGTGGATCAGCTGCCATAGACGTCGACGGGGAAGTACCGGTCGTTGATCTCCTGGTAGATCCCCTTGTCGCGGATCGCCCGGATGGCCTCCGAGAAGGCGTCGCGCAGCTCGGGCTCGCCCTTGCGCACCGCGATGCCGGCGCCCTCGCCGTGGATCGCGGGGTCGGTCACGTCGTCGGGCAGCATGTGGAAGCCCTTGCCGTTCTCGGTCTTGATGAAGCCTTCCTCGAGCTGGATCGCGTCGGCCACGGTCGCGTCGATGCGCCCCGCCTGCATGTCGAGATAGACCTCCTCCTGCGTGCCGTAGAGGCGGAGCTCCACCTCGGGCATCTTGGTCTCCATGAAGTCCTGGTGGATCGTGCCGCGCTGCACGCCGACGATCTTGTCGTCCAGCTCCTCGAGGCTCTCGATGCCGTCGCGCACCGCGAACATGTTGGGCGAGTTCGAGTATTTCTCGGAGAAGTCGACGACCTTCATGCGGTCCTCGGTGATCGACATCTGCGCGATGATGGCGTCGCACTTGCGCTCGAGCAGCGCGGGGATGATGCCGTCCCACTCGGTCTGGACCATCTCGCAGCTCCGGTCCATCTCGGCGCAGAGCGCGTTGGCGATGTCGATGTCGAAGCCCTCGATCTCGCCCGCGGCGTTGACCTGCGAGTAGGGCGGATAGGCGCCCTCGACGCAGATCCGGAGATCGGCGGCGAAGGCGGGCGCGGCGACGAGCGCGGCGGCGGCGGCGAGCGCGAGACGGCGGATCATGGGCAGGCTCCCTGTTGCCTTGGTTCGTCCGCAGTTTGCACCCTGCTCGAAATGGGTCAATCGCCCATCGCTGCCCATCCGCGCGTCATCGGCGCGGACGGGCGGGCGGCGGGCTCAGACGTTCATGTAGCCCCCGTCGACCACCAGATCGGCCGCGGTGACGTAGGAGCTCTCGTCGCTCGCGAGGAAGAGCGCGGCGCGGGCGATCTCCTCGGCCTCCCCGAGGCGCGCGAGCGGGGCGATCGCCGTGACGTACTGCCCGAAGCCGTCGAGGTCCTCCGCCCGGTTGCCCGTGCGCGCCTGGAAGCCGGTGGCGACGAGGCCGGGCGAGAGGGCGTTGACCCGGATGCCGGCGGGGCCGAACTCGTCGGCGAGGCTGCGGGCGAAGGAGCGCACGGCCGCCTTGCTCGCGAAATAGACGGCGCCGCCTGCCTTGCCCTTGGCGTTCACGGCGGAGGCGTTGAGCACGATGCTGCCGCCCCGCCCCATCAGCGGCGCCAGCGCCTGCACGGTGAAGAAGACGCCCTTGACGTTGACGTCGAACTGCAGGTCGAAGGCGGCCTCGTCGGTCTCGGCGACGGGCGCGAAGCTGCCGAGCCCGGCATTGGCGAAGAGGACGTCGAGCCGGCCGAAGCGGGCGCGGGTCTCCTCGGCGAGGCGGGCGAGGTCGTCGCGCGAGCGCACGTCGGCGCGGACGGCGTGGGCGGCCGGGCCGAGCCCGGCGGCGGCGGCCTCGAGCCGCGCGGCGTCGGTGCCGGTGACGATCGCGCGGGCGCCTTCGGCGACGAACAGCCGGGCGGTCGCGAGGCCGAGCCCCGAGCTGCCGCCGGTGATCACGGCGGTCTTGCCCTCGAGGCGGCGGGGACGGGTGGCGGTGGCGGTGGCGGTCATGGTGGCTCTCCGGTTGGGCCGGGCGGCCCGGTGCCGCCCGATGCTGGACCATTTAGTCAAACATCGGCCCTTGAGAATGGATCGCCCGGTCAAAGATAATTGCCCCGAGGCGCAGGGTGACGGAGGCGGCGATGGCCGGGCGGCGGCGGTTCGACGAGGCGGCGGTGCTCGACCGGGTGGCCGAGGTCTTCCGCGAGAAGGGCTATGCGGGCGCGAGCCTCGACGATCTGGTCGCGGCGACGGGGCTGAAGCGCGGCAGCCTCTACAACGCCTACGGCTCGAAGGAGGGGCTCTGGCTCGCCGCCTTCGAACGCTATGGCCGGGTGACCGAGGACGCGCTCCTCGACGCGCTCGACGCGCCGGGTCTCGAGGCGGCGATCGGCGCGCTGCTCGCCCGGCAGGTGGCCGCGGCCTCCGCCGCCGCCCGCCCCTGCCTGATCGCCCGCGGCATCGCCGAGCGCACCGCCCTGCCCCCGGCGCCGGCCGCCGCCGTCGAGGCCCGCCATCGCGCCACCGTGGCGCGGCTCGCCGGGCGGCTGCGCGCGGCGCAGGACGCGGGCGATCTGCCACCGGGCACCGAGACCGCGGGCCTCGCCGAGGCGCTGGCCGGCCATCTCCGGGCGATCTCGCTTCTCGGCGCGGGGCCCGAGGGCGAGGGGCGGGCCGGGGCGATCGCGGCGGCGGCGCGCCGGGCCCTCGGCCTCGAACCATAGGCGGCACGGCGGGTGCTGCGTCAAATCGGGCGTGGCGGGCGCGGGGCGCGCGCACTAGGGTGCACGCCACTCGACGACAACGGGAGCCGGACATGGCCGACGTCAACCGGGGCAACCGCCCCCTCTCGCCGCATCTGCAGGTCTACAACCAGAGCTACACGGGCACGCTGTCGATCCTGCACCGGATCACCGGGGTCGCGCTGTCGCTCGGCACGGTGCTCCTCGTCTGGTGGATCGTCGCCGCCGCGGCGGGCCCCGAGTCCTTCGCCCTCGCCGACGGGGTGCTGACCTCGTGGATCGGCGGGCTGGTCCTCATCGGCTCGGCCTGGGCGCTCGCCTACCACACCGCCAACGGCATCCGGCACCTCGTCTGGGACATGGGCTACGGCTTCGAGCTCGAGACCGTGCGCCTGTCGGGCTATGCGGTGATCGCGGCCTCGGTCGTGCTCACGCTGGCCATCGTTCTCGTCGCGATCCTCTGAGGGAGCCCGCCGCATGAGCACCGATTTCGACTATCGCACCGCGCAGGCGCGCGTCACCGGCCTCGGCTCGGCCCGGAGCGGGGTGCACCACTGGTGGCAGCAGCGCCTCACCTCGATCGCGCTCGTCCCGCTGACGATCCTCTTCGCGGTGCCCTTCGCGAGCGTCCTCGGCGAGGGCCACGAGGCCGTGGTCGCGCTCTACTCCAACCCCTTCCACGCCATCGTCGCGGCGCTCTTCATCGGCGTGACATTGCACCACCACGCGCAGGGCTTGCAGGTGGTGATCGAGGATTACGTCCATCACAAGGCATGGCGCACGGCCGCGCTGATCGCGAACGCGCTGATCTGCTTCGCACTGGGCTTCGCCGGCGTCTTCGCCGTGGTGATGATCGCCGTTTGACCGCCATCGCCGGCCGCGCGCTGGAGAGGAGAGGACCATGGCCGAGTACGACTTCATCGATCACGCCTACGACGTCGTCGTGGTGGGCGCCGGCGGCGCCGGGCTCCGCGCGACGCTCGGCATGGCCGAACGCGGGCTCAAGACCGCCTGCGTGACCAAGGTCTTCCCGACACGCAGCCACACCGTGGCGGCGCAGGGCGGCATCGCGGCCGCGCTGACCAACATGGGCCCCGACAACTGGCAGTGGCACATGTACGACACCGTCAAGGGGTCGGACTGGCTCGGCGACATGGACGCGATGGAGTATCTCGCGCGGGAGGCGCCGGCGAGCGTGCTCGAGCTCGAGCATTACGGCGTGCCGTTCTCGCGCACCGAGGACGGCAAGATCTACCAGCGCCCCTTCGGCGGTCACACCACCGAGTTCGGCGAGGGCCCGCCGGTCCAGCGCACCGCTGCCGCGGCCGATCGCACGCGTCACGCCATCCAGCACACCCACTACGGCCAGACGCTGAAGAACAACGCAGAGATCTTCATCGAGAAATTCGCCACCGACCTCTTGAT
>CAZWDE010000102.1:0-9979 GCA_964632555.1 uncultured Limibaculum sp. | reverse complement strand
GTGCGCGTCGCCGCCCTCGGCAAGAAGGGCGAGATCAGCCTGATGATGCGCGAGCTCGGCCGCATGAGCCCCGAGGAGCGCCAGACCGCCGGTCCCCGCCTCAACGCGCTCAAGGACGAGATCAACGCCGCCATCACGGGCCGCAAGGAGGCGCTGGCCGATGCCGCCCTCGAGGCGCGGCTCGCGACCGAGTGGCAGGACGTCACGCTCCCCGTCCGCCCCGAGGCCCAGGGCACCATCCACCCGGTCAGCCAGGTGATGGAGGAGGTCGCCGCGATCTTCGCCGATATGGGCTTCGCCGTGGAGGAAGGCCCGCAGATCGAGACCGACTGGTACAATTTCGACGCGCTCAACATCCCGGCCGAGCATCCCTCGCGCACCGAGATGGACACCTTCTACATGGCGCGGGCCGAGGGCGACGACCGGCCGCCGCACGTGCTGCGCACCCACACCTCGCCGGTCCAGATCCGCGGCATGGAGCGGCGCGGCGCGCCCTGCCGCTTCATCTGCCCGGGCCGCGTCTACCGCGCCGACTACGACCAGACGCCAACGCCGAAGTAACACAACGTCGAGGGGCTGGCGATAGACCGCGACATCTCGATGGCCAAAGTCAAATGGGTGCTCGAGGAGTTCTGCCGCACCTTCTTCGAGGTCGACGGCGTCGAGCTCCGCTTCCGCGCCTCGCATTTCCCGTTCACCGAGCCCTCGGCCGAGGTCGACATCCGCTGTTCCTGGGAAGGCGGCGCGCTGAAGCTCGGCGAGGGCGACAGCTGGCTCGAGATCCTCGGCTCGGGCATGATCCACCCCAAGGTGCTGGCGGCGGCGGGGATCGACCCCGAGCGCTGGCAGGGCTTCGCCTTCGGCATGGGGATCGACCGGATCGCCATGCTGAAATACGGCATCCCCGATCTCCGCGCCTTCTTCGACAGCGACCTGCGCTGGCTCCGCCATTACGGCTTCTCCGCGCTCGACGTGCCCACGCTCCACGCCGGCCTCTCGCGCTGAGGGGGGCGGCGCTTGGGAAGCTGGGGGACGGGGCTCTACCAGTCCGATGACGCGGCCGATCTGAGGTCGGAGATCGACGAGCATCTCTGCCTCCCGCTCGAGCCGGAGGAGATCGTCGCGCGGCTGTCGGCGGGACGCGCGCGCCCGCCCGTCTCCGCCGAGGACTGCGTCTTCTGGCTGGTGATGGCCGACCGGCTGCACGCCCATGGCATCGCGCTGGCGGAGGTGAGCGAGACCGCCCGCCGCGTCGTGGCCGAGGGGACCGACCTCGCCGCCCGGCGCGCGCTCGGGCTCGGCGAGCGGGATCTGGTCAAGCGGGCGGCGGTGCTGGCGAAGCTCGCGGAGACCTGGGCCGTGCCGCGTCCCCGGCCGAAGCGCCGGAGGATCCTCGCGCCCGAACCCGACATCCTGCAACCGGGCGATCTGCTGCGCTATCCGGTGCGCGGCGGCAACCCGGCGGTCGGCACGGAGCCCGACGCGACCAACGCCTTCGTCGTGCTGGCGACCGCCCGGGTTTTTCACGGCCTGCGCGCGCGCCAGTTCGTGGCGCCGCTGCTCCTTTTCGAGCGAGGCGGTCCGGTCGGGCAGGCCGACTGCCTCGCCGCGCCCTTCCTCGTCGAGTGCAGCTTCTCCCGGCGCACCTTCCGCCCGCTCGGGGGCTGGGCGGCGATCACGGGCGCCCGGCTCGGCCAGATCGGCGCGGAGCCGATCGGCCGCGTCGCGCTCTCGACCGAGGCCGTGCGGGCGGTGTTCGGCGACCGGATCGCGACCGGCCCGCGCTCGGATCACGATCTCGACATCGACCCGCTGACGGTCGAGCTGCATTTCCTGTCCTCGATCGCGCGCGGCTCGATCTGGGGGGAGCCCGGACAGTCCCTCGCCGATCTCGTCCGGCCCGACACCGGGGCTCCCTGACCCCTGCGGAACGGGACGCTGGCCGAATCGGGTCCTGCCATGCGACGGACGCGGCGGCGGCAGGAGGGGGCGATGACCGGCACGCTGAGGATCGGCGCGGCGCAGTTCGGCTCGGCCACGGGCGAACTCGACGCCAACGCGGAGACGCATCTCGACTGGATCGCCAAGGCGCGCGACGAGGCGGTCGAGCTGCTCGTGATGCCCGAGCTCAGCCTCGCCGGGCATTACGGCGCCGAGCGGCTGCTCGAGGTGGCGATCCCGCGCACCCATCCGATCATCGCGCGCCTCGCCGAGGCGGCGGGGCCGATGACCACGGTCGTCGGCTTCGTCGAGGAGGGGCCGGGCGCGCAGTTCTACAACGCCGCCGCCGTGCTCGAGGGCGGGCGCGTGCGCTACATCCACCGCAAGATCAACCTGCCGAGCTATGGCCGGCTGATCGAGACGAAGTATTACGCGCAGGGCCGCTTCGTCGACACGCACCCGATGCGCGGCGACTGGTGCATGGGCCTGCTGATCTGCGCCGACGTCTACAACCCCGCGCTCACGCATCTCGCCTTTCTTCACGGCGCGACGCTGCTGGTCACGCCGATCTCCTCGGGCACCGAGGCGGTGGGCGAGCTTTTCGACAATCCGCGCAGCTGGCAGACCACGACGGCCTTCTACGGGATGATGTATGGCGCGCCGGTGGTGATGGTGAACCGCACCGGCATCGAGGGCGATCTCACCTTCTGGGGCGGCTCGCGCATCGTCGACCCGTTCGGCCAGGTGCTCGTCGAGGCGGGCCGCGAGCCCGCGCTGATCACCGCGGAGATCGACTACCAGCAGGTGCGGCTGGCCCGCGCCCTGCTGCCGACCGTGCGCGACAGCAACATCGGCCTCGTGCTGCGCGAGACCGAGCGGCTGGTGGAGCGCCTCGGCGTGCCCAACATCGTGCGCCACGACTGAGCGGCGGACCGCTCAGCGGGGCATCTTCTCCCAGCCGGTCGCCTTGCGCACGGCCCAGATGTACCAGCGGTTGGGCAGGAGGCCGACGGCGCGCAGCGTGAGCGCGAACTGCCAGGGGAAGCGGATCTCGAAGCCGGGCTTCTTGAGCCCCGCGACGATCTTGGCGGCCGCCGCCTCGGGCTGCATCAGCATCGGCATCTCGAACTCGTTGACGCTGGTCGCCTCGGTCTCGACGAAGCCCGGATTGATCACCGAGATCCGCACGCCGAGATCGACGAGGTCCATGGCGAGCGCCTCGGCCATCGCGATGAGCCCCGCCTTGGTCGCGGAATAGGCCGCCGCCTGCGGCAGCCCGCGATAGCCCGCGACCGAGGCGGTGAGCGCCAGATGCCCGGTGCCGCGCTCGATCATGTGGCGCATCGCGGGCGCGAGCGAGTTGGCCACGCCCGTCAGGTTGACGTCGAAGGTGGCCTTGGCCGCCTCGGCGTCGAAGCTCTGCGCGCGCATCGGCTTGTAGATCCCGGCGTTGAGGATCGCCAGCGCGAGCGGACCCTCGGCGAGGATCGTGCCAGCGGCGCGCTCCATCGCCTCCCGGTCGGTCACGTCGCCGGGCAGGGGACGGATGCGCCCCGGACCCGCCGCCTCGGCCGCCATCGCCTCCAGCGCGTCGGCGCTGCGGGCGGTGGCCCAGACGGTCCAGCCCTCCGCGGCGAGCGCGAGGGTCACCGCCCGGCCGATGCCGCCCGAGGCGCCCGTGACCCAGGCCGCGCCGTCGGCCGGGCGCATCACCTTGGCGAAGACGCTCATGCGCGCTCCCAGAGCGCCGCCACCTCGCCGGTCTCCTCGATCGTCTCGTAGCGTCCGGGCTCGCCGCGGGCGTCGAACTCCGAGCCGATCCACTCGCCGCGGGCGTCGTAGAGGATCGTCTGGGTCAGCTCGCCGGTGACCCTGAGGCGGCGCCCGCCCTCCGGCCGGTCGCTGAAGCTCGTCTCGACCGAGAGCGGCTTGCCCGACTGGGTTGAGATCCAGGGCCGGCGGTCGGCGAAGGCCGGGGCGAAGTAGCTCGTGGTGGCCGCGTCGCGGGGCGCGGTGCCGCTGAACTCCGTCCCGTCGATCTCCAGCCCCTCCGAGCCGGCGCGGATGCTGACCTCGAAGGGGTCGCCGTCGTCGTTGACGGTGCTGTCGAGGCGGATGAGGCGGCGGCCCTGCCACACCTCGCGGTTGGTGAGCTCGTAGCGGTAGACCGCGATGCCGGCGAAGCGCACCACGATCTCGGCCTCGATGTCGATGACGAAGCCCTCGGCGCCGATCCGCGCCGACAGGGTGTGACGCCCGATGTCGCTGCCGGCGCGCAGGACTCGGAAGGTGCGGCTGGCCGGTCCGTCGGCAGCGGCGAACGCGGGGGGCAGCGTCGCCGCGGCGACGCCGGCGGCGAGGAAGTGGCGACGGTTCATCGGGACCTCCGGGTGAAGTGGGAAATTTTCACTCGGCGAGATAGTTCAGGGCCCTCGAGAACACACCCGTGAAACGCAGCGAGCCCGACATCACGATGAGGCAGTGGCACATTTCCTCGCCGATGACGCGGGGGCAGTGCTCGTCGCTCTCGTCGTTGAGCGCGATGTCGCCGGTGCGATAGACCGACCCGCCGTCCTCCAGCTCGCCGGTGAGCACGAGCGTGATCTCGCGCCCCTCGTGCGTGTGCTTGGGGATGCGCGCGCCCGGCCGCCCGCGGATCAGGCTGACCGACTCGCCCTCGAAGCCGGCGATCGGGTGATCGGACAGCCCCGGCAGGCGCGCGCGCCACGGGATCCGGGCGAAATCGGCGCCCACCGCGTCGATCACGGTGGCCGGAAGCGGGCCGGGGTGGAAGCGCGGGCCGCCGGCCGGCTCGGGCGCCGGCGTCTCGTCCTCGTCGAGCCGTGCCAGGGTGCGGTCGAGCGCGTCGACCGACATCCGCGCGGGCGCGGCGTCGGCGAGCAGCGCGCCGCCGAGCGCCAGCAGCTCACCGAGCCCGGCGCGGCGCGCGGGGGCGCATTCGAGATGCGCGGCCATCAGCAGCGTGACGCCCGGCGAGGTGGCGCCGGCGGCGTAGCGGGTCAGCAATTCGGTGTCGGTTCGATGCGCGGTCATGTCAGTCCAACTGTCAACTGCGCGTGATACGCCTCCGGTCGGACGACGGATCACTCGGTCCGCACGAGGAGCATAGGTTTTTTGGTGGCGGCGTAAATTGCCCTTAAGGATGCTGGCCGCGCCGTTGCACGAAGGTGACACCGATCGGGAGGGGTGAGCATGAGCCGGGTGTTCTTCTACGGATCGCTGCGCGACCAGCGCCTTGCGGAGATCGTCCTCGGGCGCCGCCTGGGCCCGGAGGCGCTGGTGCCGGCGCGCGCGCGCGACCACGCGGTGCTGCGCCACGCCGCCGAGGCCTATCCGGTGATCCTGCCGAGCCCGGGCGATGCGGCCGAGGGCGTCGTCGTCGGGGACGTGGGGCCCGGCGATCTCGCGCGGCTCGCCTTCTTCGAAGAGGCGGAGTACGCCCTCCGGCCGATCGAGGTGGAGACCGCGGCGGGCCCGGTCACGGCGCTGCACTATGCGCCGACCGACAAGCCGCCGGTCAGCGACGAGCCCTGGGACTTCGCGACGTGGCAACGGCGGGACCGGACCGCCGCGATCGCCGCCGCGCGCGAACTGATGGAGCATTTCGGCCGCCTGCCGGTCGAGCGGATCGACACGGTCTGGCCGGGGATCATGAACCGCGCCCGCGCCCGAGCCCTCGCCGAGGCGGAGCCGGAGCCGCGCCCGGGCGGCCTGCGAACGCCCTTCGACCACACCGACGTGACCTCGCTCGGCCAGCGCCTCGCCTATTCCGGCTATGTCGCGGTCGTCGAGCATCGGCTGAAGCACCGTCTCTTCGAGGGCGGCTGGTCGCGCGAGATGGCGCGCGCCACGGTGGCCTGGGGCGACGCGGTGACCGTGATCCCCTACGACCCGGCGCGCGACCGCGTGCTGCTGATCGAGCAGTTCCGGCCCGGCGCCTTCGCCCGCGGCGACCGCTCGCCCTGGTGCATGGAGGTGGTCGCCGGCCGGCTCGACGCCGAGGAGGGGCCCGAGGCGACCGCCCGGCGCGAGGCGCTCGAGGAGGCGGGCCTCCGGCTCGGGCGGCTGCGCGCGACGGGGCGGTACTACACCTCGCCCGGGCTGTCGGCGGAGGCGATCACGGGCTACGTCGGGGAGGCCGACCTGCCCCGGCCGGGCGATCAGGGCAGCCACGGGCTCGACGGCGAGCACGAGGACATCCGCGCCGTGGTGCTCGGCTTCGATCAGGCCATGGCGGCCGCCGGCCGGGGCGAGATCAACACGGGGCCGGGGCTCGTGGCGCTTCTCTGGCTCGCCGCGCATCGCGAGGCGATCCGGGCCGAGTGGGCCTCGCCCGCCGCCGACGACACCGGGGCGTGAGGCCGGCGAGGCTTGAGGCGGCCGCGACATCCGCCTAAGGCTGGTCGGCCCGCGCGCACGGCAAAGGACGAGCCCGATGACCATCCACAGCGACGTCACCTCGGCGGTCGGCAACACGCCCCTGATCCGGCTCCGCAAGGCCTCCGAGCTGACCGGCTGCGAGATCCTCGGCAAGGCGGAGTTCATGAACCCCGGCCAGTCGGTCAAGGACCGCGCCGCGCTCTGGATCATCCGCGACGCGGTGGCCAAGGGGCTGCTCGCGCCCGGCGGCACGATCGTCGAGGGCACCGCCGGGAACACCGGGATCGGGCTCGCGGTGATGGGCTCGGCGCTCGGCTACCGGACGGTGATCGTGATCCCCGAGACGCAGACGCAGGAGAAGAAGGACATGCTGCGCCTCGCCGGCGCGACGCTCGTCGAGGTGCCGGCCAAGCCGTACAAGAACCTCAACAACTTCGTGCGCTATTCGGGGCGGCTGGCCGAGGCGATCGCGGCCGAGGACGCGCGCGGCGCGATCTGGGCCAACCAGTTCGACAACGTGGCGAACCGGCAGGCGCATGTCGACACCACGGGCCCCGAGATCTGGGAGCAGACGCAGGGACGGGTCGACGGCTTCGTCTGCGCCGTCGGCTCGGGCGGCACCCTGGCGGGCGTCGCGGCGGCGCTGCGGGCGAAGAAGCCGGCCGTGAAGATCGGCATCGCCGACCCGATGGGCGCCGCGCTCTTCCACTACTACGCCCATGGCGAGCTCAAGGCCGAGGGCTCCTCGATTTCCGAGGGGATCGGGCAGGGGCGCATCACCGCCAATCTCGAGGGGCTCGAGGTCGATTTCGCCTACCAGGTGCCGGACGAGGAGGGCCTGCCGGTCACCTTCGACCTGATGCGCGAGGAGGGGCTCTGCATGGGGCTCTCGACCGGCATCAACGTGGCGGGCGCGATCCGGCTCGCGCGCGATCTCGGGCCGGGCCACACCGTCGTGACGATCCTCTGCGATTATGGCACACGGTACCAGAGCCGCGTGTGGAACCCCGAGTTCCTGCGCTCGAAGGGGCTGCCGGCGCCCGACTGGCTGGAGCCCGAGCGGCAGAGGCGGGTGCCGGATGTCGCCGTCGCCGAATGACGCCCGGCGCGGGCGCGCGCGCCCGGCCGCCGGCGGACGGGCCGCAGCAGGGAAGGACAGCATGGCACGGCTCCTGACGCTGCTTTTCGCCGTCGCGCTCCTCCTGCCGTTCGCGGCGGGCGCGCAGCCGCCGCCGCAGTCGCCGCAGCCCGAGCGGCAGGAGACGCTGCAGGAGCGCCTCGACCGCTGGGACGGAGAGGCGAGGGAGATCGAGCGCCGCCTCGAGTTCGAGCAGCCGACCGTCGAGGAGATCGACGCGATGATGGCGACGCTCGGCCGGCAGCTCGACGCGATCCCGCGGATCCGCGAGCAGCTCAACCAGCGCGCCGCGCCGCTCCGCGACCAGCTCGCCGCCCTCGGCGAGGCGCCGGAGGACCCGGCCGCCGAGGCGCCGCAGATCGCCGAGGAGCGTCAGCGCCTGCAATCCGAGATCGCGGCGATCGAGGCGGAGATCAAGCGCGTCGACCAGGCCCAGGCCCGCGCCTCCGGCCTCGAGGCCCGCCTCGCCGATCTGGCGCGCCAGCGCTTCAGCGAGCGGCTTCTGGAACGCGGGCCCGGGCTGTTCGACGAGCGCATGCCGTGGGCCGGGCTCTCGGCGATCGAGCGCAAGGCGCGGGCGATCTGGCTCGAGACCTCGTTCCGCCTCGCCGATCTCAGCCTCGACGCCGAGACGCTGACCCGGCTCGGCCTCCCGCTGCTGCTCCTCGGCGTGGCGGTCCTGATCCTCGTGCGGATCAAGGACACCGCGCTCGGCTGGCTTCTCGGCGCGATCGACGAGACGAGCCCGAAGTCGCGCCGCGTGGCCGTCGGGCTCGGCCTGACGGTCGCGCGGCTGCTGCTGCCGGCCGGCGCGGTGACGCTGATGCTCGCCGGGCTGATCCTCAGCGGGCTGTTCGGCGGACAGGGGGTCTCGCTGCTCTACGGTCTCGGCAACGCGGCCAGCGTGGTGATCGCGGCCTACGCGCTCGGCGGGGCCTATTTCTCGCCCTCGGCGCGGCTCCTGCGGCTCTCGACGCTGGCGGACCCCGACGCGCGGGCGGCCAATCGCTGGCTGGTGCTGCTGGCGCTGGTGGTGGGGCTCGACCGGGCCTTCGTGGTCCAGGGCGAGGAGATGAAGCTCGCCGTCGAGGGGCTCGCGCTCCTCAACATGGCCCTCCTCGTGCCGGGCGGCCTGACGCTCTGGTACCTCGTGCGCTACGTGTGCCTGCCGGCCCAGGCTCCGGTCGACGAGGCCGAGCCCGAGGACGACGACGACGAGGCGCCCGCGGGCGCGCGCGGCGGCACCGGCACCGGGCGGATCGCGCTCCAGACCGGCCGGTTCCTCAGCCGCGCCGTCGCGGTCGCCGCCCCGCTGCTCGCGATCCTCGGCTACTACGCGCTGGCCCGCTACGCCTTCTTCCCGTTGGTGTTCTCGGGCGCCGTGATCGGCCTCTGCGTGCTGCTCTTCTACGTCGTGAGCGCGCTCGTCGCGGAGATCGTCGGCAGCGCCGAGTCCGAGAGCCCCGCGCTCGCGCGGCTCCAGCTGATCCCGATCCTCGTGGGCTTCGTGCTGTTCTGCGCGGCCGCCCCGGTGCTCGCGCTGATCTGGGGCCTGACGGTCTCCGAGCTGCAGCTGATCCTGCGCCACATCCTCGCCGGCTACGAGATCGGCGGCGTCACGATCTCGCTGACCGACTTCCTGCTGTTCCTGCTGGTGCTCGTGCTCGGCGTGATCGCCACGGGGCGCTTCAAGCGGCTGCTCAAGCGCACCGTCCTGCCGCTCACCGGCCTCGACACCGGCGGGCGCGACGCGATCGCGGCGGGCGCGGGCTATCTCGGGGTGGTCGTCACCATCCTGCTGGCGATCTCGATGACCGGGGTCGACCTGTCGAACCTCGCGATCGTCGCCGGCGCCCTCTCGGTCGGCATCGGCTTCGGCCTGCAGAACATCGTGAACAATTTCGTCTCGGGCGTGATCCTGCTGATCGAGCGCCCGATCAAGGCCGGCGACTGGATCGAGCTGCCCTCGGGCATGGGCTACGTGAAGAACATCAACGTGCGCTCGACCGTGGTCGAGACGTTCGACCGGTCGGCGCTGATCGTGCCGAACTCCCAGCTGATCTCGGAGAACGTGATCAACTGGACGCACCAGAACCTCAATGGCCGGATCATCGTCAAGGTCGGCGTGGCGTATGACAGCGACGTGCGGCACGTCGAGCGCATCCTGCTCGAGATCGCGCGGGCGCATCCGCTGATGCTGCGCCGGCCGGCCCCCTTCGTGCTGTTCCGCGGCTTCGGCGAGGACGAGCTGCGCTTCGAGATCCGCGGCATCCTGCGCGACGTGAACTGGGTGCTGAACGTCGAGTCGGACATCAATTTCGAGATCGCGCGGCGCTTCCGCGAGGAGGGCATCACGATCCCGTTCCGCCAGGCCGACATCGCGATCAGGAACCCGGAGGCGATCGCCGGCGCGCTCGGCGAGGCGCTGCGTGGCCCCGGGGCTCCGGCGCCGCGGCTGGTCGAGCCCGGCGGGGGCGAGCTGCGCACGGTCGCCGGCGG
>CAZWDE010000101.1:0-10024 GCA_964632555.1 uncultured Limibaculum sp. | reverse complement strand
GGTGCCCCCGCCCATGCCGGCGGTGATGAAGCACATATGGCTGCCCTCGAGCGCGCCGGCGATCTCCTCGATGCATTCCTCGGCGGCCGAGTAGCCGACATCGGGCTTGGAGCCCGCGCCGAGGCCCCGGGTCACGCCGGTGCCGAGCTGGAGCTTGCGCTCCGCCTTGGAATGCGCGAGCGCCTGGCTGTCGGTGTTGGCGGCGATGAACTCCACCCCCGGCAGCTGCTTCTCGATCATGTTGTTGACGGCGTTGCCGCCGGCGCCGCCGACCCCGAAGACGGTGATCTTGGCGGTCAGCTCCGGCTCGATGCCCCAGTCGGAGGGGTCCTTCAGGGTGAGTGCCATGGGTCTTGCCTCTTCACTGCTCGTGGCCGTTTTCGGCCGGTTGATGGCCCCTCCGGGCCGGTCTCGGGTGTCGCCCGCCTCCTCGCGCCGCCTCACCACGCCGTGCGCAGCCAGCGCAGCATCTCGGTCGCCCGCCCGCGCGCGCCCATCGGGCGGGGCGCCTCGAAGTCCCAGAGCTCGTCGTGCGGGCGGAGCGCGTAGATCCCGAGCCCGACCGCGGTGGAGAACTCGGGCCCCGCGAGCTTCTGCCCGAGGCCCGCGAGGCGCAGCGGGCGGCCGATGCGCGGGCGCCGGCCGAGGATCCGGGTCACCACCTCGTCGAGGCCCGGCAGCTGGCAGGCGGCGCCCGTCAGCACCACCTGGCAGGACGGCATCCCCGTGACGCCGAGCTCGATCAGGCGCGACTGGACCATGCGGAAGGTCTCCTCGATGCGCGGGCGGATCACCCCGATCAGCATGCCGCGCGAGATCTGGCGCGGCGCCGGCGCGTCCTCCTCGCCGAGGCGCGGGGCGTCGATCATCTCGCGGTCGTCGGCCGAGGTCGGCACCACGCCGCCGTGCACGCACTTGATCCGCTCGGCGAGGGCGCGGCGCATCATCAGCCCGCCCGCGATGTCGGCGGTCACGTGGTCGCCGCCGTAGCGCACCTGCTCGGCGCAGATCAGGTGGTCGCGCAGGAAGACCGCGATGCCGGTGGAGCTCGCGCCCATGTCGATGCAGAGCGCGCCGGTGCGCTGCTCGTCCTCGACGAGGGCCGAGAGGCCGGCCGCGTAAGGCGCGCTGACGATCCCGCAGAGGTCGAGATCGCACTGGCGGATGCACTCCATCACGTTGGCCAGGGGCCGCGCGTCGACCGCGATCACGTGCATCGCGATCGAGAGCACGCGCCCCGACATGCCACGCGGATCGGTGATCCCCGACTGGAAGTCGAGGCTGATCTCGACGGGCTGGGCGTGCAGGATCTGCCGGTCCGGGCCGATCGGCGGCTCCGGCGCGTTGCCGAGGGCGTTGGAGATGTCGCGCTCGGTCACCTGGCCGGTCTCGGTCTCCGCCTCGCCGACGGTCGACAGGCTCTCGGGCCGGCCGCCGGAGAACGCCACGAGCACGTGGTCGACGCGGTCGATCCGCGGCTGCGCGGCCCGCTCGGCGGCGAGGAGCGCCCGGCGGAGCGAGCGGGCGGCCGCGTCCATGTCGATGATCTCGCCGCGCTTGATGCCGCGCGACTGCACGGTGCAGTCGCCCACCACCTCCACCGCCGAGAAGAGCGCGCTGGCGCTGCCGTCCTCGGCCACCTTCTCCGGGTCGATGCGGAGCACGAGGCAGGTGATCTGGCAGCTGCCGATGTCGAGCAGCGCGAGGCGGCCCCGCCGGATCGCCTGAGAGAGGCAGGAGCGCATGGATCGGTGGACGTCGCAGCCGTCGAAATTCATGTGTCTTCTCCCAGGAACAGATCGCCCGCCCGGCGGAGCACCATCGTCTCGGCCGCACGCGGCGCGAGGCGCAGCGTCGGCCGCTCGGGCAGGCGCAGGTCGATCGCGACGAGGTCGCGCGCGAAGATCTCCTCGGCGAACTGCAGCGCCATGACGCCGGCGAGCGCGCGCGCCGGCGCCTCGGCGGGCAGCATCACGGTCATGTCGCGGTCGAGCACGAGGTTCCACCGCCGCTCGCCGACGCGGGCGAAGGCGCGGAGCCGGGGCATCAGCGCCGGCGCGGTCTCCATCAGCCGGAGCGCCTCGCCGACGCGCGCCGGCGCCCCGAGCCCGAGGAGGAGCGGCAGCCGGGGATGGGCGACGCGCGGGCCGGCCGGGCCGATCACCACGCCCTCGCCGTCGATCACCCAGAGCGCGCCGGCGGGATCGCGCCACAGCGCCGCCGGCACCCGCTCGGCGATGCGGATCTTGAGAAGTCCCGAGGGGTCGAAGAACACCGTGGCCGAGCGCACCTCGCCCATGGTCTCGAGCCGGCGCCGCAGCCCGTCGAGATCGAGCCGCAGCGAGCTTTGCCCCGCCACGCCGGCGGCGACCTCGGTCAGCCGGGCGGCGAGGCCGGGCCCGGCGCCCTCGACGCGCACGCCCTTCACGGTGAACTCGGGCCGCGCCGCGATCCGCTCCGCGAGCTCGGCGATCCGCGCCTCGATGGCGAGCCGGAGCCGGTCGGTCGAGACCACCGCCACGGCCGCCGCCGCGACCAGCGCCAGCGGCAGGTAGACGGTGACGAGCGCGCGCACCCGCGGCTGCGCCCAGGCGCGCGCCAGCCGGTAGCCGAGCCGCGACGGCCCCGCCGCCTCGGCCGCCGGATCCCGCCTCAGCGCCCGCATGAGGCGTCCTCCACGAGCCAGCGGCAGAGATCGCGGAAGCCGATCCCGCACTGCGCCGCCTGTTCGGGCGCGAGCGATGTGGGGGTCATGCCGGGCTGGGTGTTGATCTCGAGGACGACGATCCCGTCGCGGCCGAGGCTGTCGTCCCAGCGGAAGTCGGTGCGCGAGAGCCCGCGGCAGCCGATCGCCGCGTGCGCGGCGAGCGCGTGCGCGAGGCAGGCCTGCGTGATCTCGGCCGGGATGTCGGCCGGCACCACGTGGCGCGAGCCGCCGGCGGCGTATTTCGCGTGGTAGTCGTACCAGCCCTCGGCGATGATGTCGGTGACGGCGAGCGGGCGGTCCCCCATCACGCTGACGGTCAGCTCGCGGCCGGGCACGTAGCGCTCGCAGAGCAGGATCTCGGGCGCGTCCTCGGCGATGGCGGCGGGGTGGTTGGCGCCCTCGGGCACGATGTGGACGCCGACCGAGGAGCCCTCGTTCACCGGCTTGATCACATAGGGCGGGGCCATCGGGTGGCCCGTCCGGGCCTCCTCGCGCGCCACGAGACGCCCCTCGACGACCGGGAGCCCCGCGCCGGCGAACACCGCCTTGGCGCGCGCCTTGTCCATCGCGAGCGCCGAGGCGAGCACGCCCGAATGGGTGTAGGGCAGCCCCATCCATTCGAGGAGGCCCTGCACGCAGCCGTCCTCGCCCCAGCGGCCATGCAGCGCGTTGAACACGATGTCGGGCCGCGCGTCCTCGAGCGCCCGGGCGAGGTCCCGCCCGGCGTCGATCTCCACCACATCGTAGCCCGCCTCCTGCAGCGCATGCGCGCAGGCCCGCCCGGAGACGAGCGACACCTCGCGCTCGGCGGACACGCCGCCCTTGAGCACTGCAACGCGGGAAGCCCTGCTCGACATCCGCGCCTCTGATCCACCGGGCTGTTCGTGTTTGCCTGTGCCCGGGCCGTCCTGCGCCTCGTTGGGCGCTTGGTATATTTGTTACGGGAGAGTAACCCCGATTCTCTTGATTTCCCAGAGCAAATCGGTGCCGGAGCAGGATTTCACCCGTTGGCGGACCGTCTCGCCCAGTTTCTCGAGATCGGCCGCCGTCGCATCGCCCTTGTTGATCAGGAAGTTGCAGTGCTTCTCTGAGACCTGGGCGCCGCCGATGACGAGCCCGCGGCAGCCCGCCCGGTCGATCAGCTCCCAGGCGCGGAGCCCGGGCGCCGTGCCGTCCGCGCCCGAGGACGCCCCGCCCGGGTTGCGGAAGGTGCTGCCGCCGGTGCGTTCGCGGACGGGCTGGGCGGCCTCGCGGCGGGCGAGGAGCTCGGCCATGCGCGCGGCCACCGCCGCCGGCGCGTCGCGCGTGCCGCCGAGCACGGCGCCGGTGAAGACCACGCCCTCGGCGGCGGCGGCCGAGCGGTAGGCGAAGCCCATCTCCGCCGCCGGGATCGTCACCCTCAGCCCCTCGCGCGTGACCGCCTCGGCCGCGACGAGGACGTCGCGCATCTCCCGGCCATAGGCGCCGGCGTTCATCGCGAGCGCGCCCCCGATCGTGCCGGGGATCCCGCGCAGGAACTCGAGCCCGGCGATGCCGGCCGCCGCTGCCGCCTCGGCGACGCGGGCGTCGAGGGCGGCGGCGCCGACCCGGAGCGTCGCGCCCTCGGCCTCGACGCGGGCGAAGGGCGCGCCGAGCCGGATCACCACGCCCGGCACGCCGCCGTCGCGCACGAGGAGGTTCGAGCCGACGCCCACCGGCGTCACCGGCACGGCCGGGTCGAGAGCCGCGAGGAAGCCGGCGAGATCCCCCGCATCGGCCGGCTGGAACAGGATCTCGGCCGGGCCGCCCACGCGGAACCAGGTGAGATCGGCGAGCCGCCGCCCCTCCGTCAGCCGGCCACGGACCGGCGGCAGGGCGGAGAGCCGCGCGCTCACCGCCCCTCGGCCATCCGCGGCAGCGGCGCCGAGAGCGCCGCGAGCTCGCCCGGAAGCGCGTTGGCCCAGCCGGTGATCGAGCCCGCCCCGAGGCAGACGACGAGATCGCCCGGCCGCGCCTGCTCGGCGACGAAGGCGGCGAGCCCCTCGGGCGCGCGGATCGCGTGCGCCCGCCGGTGGCCGTGCGCGCGCAGCCCGCCGACGAGCGCGTCGCGGCTGACGCCCTCGATCGGGGTCTCGCCGGCGGCGAAGACATCGGCGATCGCCACCACGTCGGCGTCGTTGAAGCAGGCGCAGAACTCCTCGAAGAGATCGTGGAGCCGCGTGAAGCGGTGCGGCTGGTGGATCGCGATCACCCGGCCCGCGGGGTCGGGCAGCGCGGCGCGCGCGGCCTTGAGGACCGCGGCGATCTCGACCGGGTGGTGGCCGTAATCGTCGATGATCGCCGCGCCCTGCCACTCGCCGACCCGGGTGAAGCGCCGCTTGACGCCCTTGAAGCCGGCGAGCCCGGCGCGGACCGCGTCCATCCCGATGCGGAGCTCGCGCGCCGCGGCGACGGCGGCGAGCGCGTTGGCGACGTTGTGCTCGCCCGGCATCGGCAGGCGCAGCCCCTCGTGGCGCTCGTCCTCGGCCTCGCCCCGGATCACGAGGTCGAAGCGCATGCCGCCGTCCTCGTAGGCGAGGTTGTCGGCGCGAAGATCGGCCTGGCGGGAGAAACCGTAGGTCACCACGCGCCGGTCGGTGACGCGCCCGATCAGCGACTGCACCTCGGGGTGGTCGATGCAGGCCACCAGCGCGCCGTAGAACGGGATGTTGGAGACGAAGGCGTCGAAGCCGTCGCGCAGCGCCTCGACGGTGCCGTAGTGGTCCATGTGCTCGGGGTCGATGTTCGTCACGATCGCGATGGTGGCGGGCAGCTTGACGAAGGTGCCGTCGGACTCGTCGGCCTCGACGACCATCCAGCGCCCCTCGCCGAGCCGCGCGTTGGAGCCGTAGGACTGGATGATGCCGCCGTTGATCACGGTCGGGTCCTCGCCGCCCGCGTCGAGCAGCGCGGCGACCAGCGAGGTGGTGGTGGTCTTGCCGTGGGTGCCCGCGACCGCGACGTTCCAGCGGAGCCGCATGATCTCGGCGAGCATCTCGGCGCGGCGCACCACCGGCAGAGCGCGGGCGCGCGCGGCCTCGAGCTCGGGGTTGCCCGGCTTGATCGCGGAGGAGATCACGCAGACGCCCGCGCCCTCGAGGTTCTCCGGCGCCTGGCCGATCGCCACCCGCGCGCCGAGGCGGCGCAGCCGCTCGACGATCGGGCTCTCGCGGATGTCCGATCCCTGCACGTCGTAGCCCATGGTGAGCAGCACCTCGGCGATCCCCGACATCCCGATGCCGCCGATGCCGACGAAGTGGATCGGGCCGATGTCGAGCGGCAGGGCGGTGGGCGGGTTCATGGGCAGATCTCCGGGACGCTGGGGAAGGCGGCTGCGCTTAACAGGCCGCGCGCGCGGTGCCAAGGCGGGGGGCGGCGACGGTCTCGACGAGCGTCGCGAGGCGCCGGGCGGCGTCGGGCCGGGCGGTCGCGCGGGCGGCGGCGGCCATGCGCCCGGCGGTCTCGGGCTCGAGCAGGGCGCGGATGTGGCGGGCCAGCGCCTCGGCGGTCAGCGGCTCGGGCGCCACCACGGCGCCGCCGGCCTCGGCGAGCGCGCGGGCGTTCGCGGTCTGGTGATCCGCGGCGGCGTGGGGATAGGGCACGAGGATCGCCGGGCGCCCGATCGCGGCGAGCTCGGCCACGGTCGAGGCCCCGGCGCGCGCGATCACCGCCTGCGCCGCCGCGATGCGGTCCGGCAGGTCGTCGAAGAAGGGGGCGCGCTCGGCCGCGACGCCGGCCGAGCGGTAGGCCTCGGCGACCGGGCCCTCCTCGCCCTCGCGCACCTGCTGGGTGACGCGGAGCCGGGCGCGCACCGCCTCGGGCAGCAGCTCGACCGCGCGCGGCACCGCCTTGGCCAGCGCGGCGGCCCCCTGGCTGCCGCCGAAGACGAGGAGACGGACCGGGCCGTCGCCCGGCGCGTCGAAGGGGACGCGCGCCGCGTCGAGCACGGCGCGGCGGACGGGGTTGCCGACATGCTCGAGCGCGGCGCCCTCGGGCGCCCCGGTCACCGGCCAGAGGCCGCAGGCGACCCGGTCGACGCGGCGCGCGAAGAGCCGGTTGACCCGGCCGAGGACCGCGTTCTGCTCGTGGATGACCCGCGGCACCCCGAGCCCCCAGGCCGCCGCGAGCAGGGGGAAGGCGGGGTAGCCGCCGAAGCCCGCGACCGCGGCCGGCCGGGCGCGGCGCAGAAGGCCGATCGCCGCCGCGACCGAGCGGATCAGCGTGACCGGCAGCGCGAGCCGCGCCGTGAGCCCGCCGCCCGCCCGCGCCGCGCGGATCTCGACGCGCTCCACCGCCTCGGCGAAGCCGCCGGCATAGCGGAGCCCGCGCGCGTCGGTCGCCAGCGTGACGCGCCAGCCGCGGGCCAGCATCTCCTCGGCGAGCGCCTGCGCGGGGAACATGTGCCCGCCGGTGCCGCCGGCGGCGAGGACGAGGCGCGGGCTCACAGCCGCCGCCTGAGCACCGCGGCCGGGTCGAGCGGGCGGGCGCGGGTGAGCGCGAGGAGGGCGCCGAGCGTCAGCGCCGCCGCCAGCATCGACGAGCCGCCATAGGAGACGAGCGGCAGGGTCATCCCCTTGGCCGGCAGCAGGCGGATCGAAACGCCGACATTGACGAAGGCCTGCAGCCCGAAGAGCACCGCGAGCCCGGTGCCGGCGAGCCGCGCGAAGGGGTCGGCCACCTCGACGAGGCGCGCCAGCGCGCGGAGCGTGATCGTGAGGTAGAGCGCGATGATCGCGAGCACGAGGAGGAGGCCGAACTCCTCCGCCGCGACCGCGATGATGAAGTCGGTGTGGGCGTCGGGCAGCGTCCACTTCACCGAGCCCTGCGCGGCGCCGACCCCGAACAGCCCGCCCTCGCGGATCGCCGACAGCGCATAGGCGAGCTGGGTGTGCGGATCGACCTGGCCGGCGAGGTAGCCGTCGATCCGCCGGGCGAAATGCGCCGAGTGCAGATAGGCGACCGCGCCCGCCCCGCCCACCGCCGCCGCGACGCCGACGAGCGGCAGCACCGGGGCGCCGGCGACGAAGACCATCGCGGCCCAGACCGCGACCACCAGCATCGCCTGCCCGAAATCCGGCTGGAGCGCGAGCAGCCCGGCGATCGCGAAGGCGACGGCGCCGGAGAGGAGCCGCCCCGGCGGGCCGTTCTGCTGCAGCGCGCCCGCCATGGCCCAGGCGCTCGCGATCACGAAGCCGGGCTTCAGGAACTCGGAGGGCTGGAGCGAGGCGACGCCGAGCGAGTACCACCGGACCGCGCCCTTGCCGAAATCGGTGCCGAGCCAGGGCAGCGCCGCCGTCGCCGCGAGGAAGGCGAGGAAGACGAGGATGCCGATCCGGCGGAGCGTGACCGGCGAGGCCATCGAGAGCGCGACGAGCGCCGCCAGCGCGACGACGGCGAAGACGGCGTGGCGGAGCACGTAGTGGAAGGTCCAGAGCCCGTTCTTCTCGGCGAGCGGCGGCGAGGCGGCGAAGCCGAGCACCATGCCGAGGGCCGCGAGCGCCAGCACCGCCCCGAGCGAGATCCGGTCGACCCCGTGCCACCAGTCCTCGAGCTGCGAGCTCTGGCTGCGGCGGGGCACGGCGGCGCGGAAGGCCATCTCGGTCATGGGGCGGTCTCCGGGCTGGCGGCGAGATGCGGGCGGGCGAGCGCGCGGAACGCCTCGCCGCGGGCCTCGAAATCGGCGAACTGGTCGAAGGAGGCGGCGGCGGGCGAGAGCAGGATCGTGTCGCCCGGCTCGGCCTCGCGCGCGGCCGCGGCGACCGCGGCGTCGAGCGTGCCGCAGAGGACCGTCGGGACCGGCCCGAGCTCGGCGGCGAAGCGGGCCTCGGCCTCGCCGAAGAGATAGGCGCGCGCGATCCGCGGCGCGAAGCGCGCCAGCGCGACGACGCCGTCCTCCTTGGCGCGCCCGCCGGCGATCCAGCGGATGCGCTCGTAGGCGCCGAGCGCCTGCGCGGCGGCGGCGGCGCTGGTCGCCTTGCTGTCGTTCACCCAGAGAACCCCCGCGGCGCTCCGTCCGAGCCGCTCCATGCGGTGCGCGAGGCCCGGGAAGGCGAGCAGCGCGGGCTCGATGCGCCCGGGCCCGAGGCCGCGCGCGCGCGCCGCCGCATAGGCCGCGCAGGCGTTCTGGTGGTTGTGCCGCCCGCGGAGCACGGCGCCGCGCAGGTCGATCGCCGCGACCTGCTTGCCCGCGCGCCACTCGGTGAGGAACTCGCGGTTCATGAAGACCGACCAGCCGGGCCAGCCGCCCTTGAGCCGCCGGCCCGCCGAGACGCCGATCAGCGTCTCGGGCTCGACGCTGCCGGCGAGCGCGAGGCCCTCCGCCTCGTCGATCCCGACGACGGCGCGGCCCGGCGCGCCGGCCTCGAAGAGCCGGCGCTTGGCGGCGAAATAGCCGCCGCGGCCGCCGTGCCGGTCGAGATGGTCGTCCGCGAGGTTGAGGAACACCGCGATGTCGGGGGCGAGCGCCCGCGCCAGCTCGATCTGGTAGGAGGAGAGCTCGAGCACGATCGCCTCGCCCGGCGCCGGCGGGTCGAGATCGAGCGCGGCGCGGCCGATATTGCCGCCCAGCTGGGCCGGGCGTCCCGCCTCGCGGAGGATGTGGTGGATCAGCGCCGCGGTGGTCGACTTGCCGTTGGAGCCGGTGACGCACACGATCTTCGGCTCCGGCTCGTCCTCGATCAGGGCCGGCAGGGCGGCGAAGAAGAGGCCGATCTCGTTGTCGAGCGGGATCCCCGCCTCGCGAGCCTGCGCGACCGCGGGGTGCGGCGCGGGGTAGAGATGGGGAATGCCGGGCGAGACGACGAGGAGGTCGAGCGACTGCGCCTCGCGCGGGCGGGTGAGATCGACGATTTCGCACTCCGCGGCCGCCTCCCGCGCCGCCGCGCTGTCGTCCCACGCAAGGACCTCCGCGCCGCCCTCGGCGAGCGCCCGCGCCGCCGCGAGCCCGGACCGCCCGAGCCCCAGCACGCCGACGCGCCGCCCCGCATATGCCGCGACCGGGATCATGCGCCGCCGCCGGGGGCCTCATCGCGGGCCTGCGCCCGCTCTTCGGCCATCGGGACGCTGCGGGAGACGGCCGCCGCGCGCCCTTCGGGCGCGCATCCGCGGGCGCGAGCCCGCGCGTCGCGCCGCGGGCCGGCGCCCCGCCCGGGCCGTCGAAGAGCGGGCGCAGGCCCGCGATGAGACGCCCCGGCCATCAGCGCACCTTGAGGGAGGCGAGGACGACGAGCGCGAGGATCCCCGCGATGATCCAGAAACGGATCACGCTGGTCGCCTCCTGCCAGCCCTTCTGCACGAAAT
>CAZWDE010000100.1:0-10112 GCA_964632555.1 uncultured Limibaculum sp. | reverse complement strand
CAACAACCTCGTGCTGGCGGTCTCCTGCGCGGTGGTCTTCATCGGCACGCTGGCGCCGCTCTTCCGCGAGTTCGTCGACGGCGCGAAGATCTCCGTGGGCGCGCCGTTCTACGACATCGCCTTCACGCCCTTCATGGTGCTGCTGCTGCTGGCGCTGCCGGTGGGCGCGCTGATGCCGTGGAAGCGCGGCGACATCGCCCGCACGCTCGCGAGGCTCTGGTGGGCGGCGGCGGCGGCGCTCGCCGTCGGCGGCGTCGTCTGGGCGGCGCAGGAGGGCGCGGCGCTGCTCGCGCCGGTCGGCATCGCGCTCGCGGCCTGGCTCCTCCTCGGCGCGGGCATCGAGCTCTGGGAGCGCGGCGGCTTCGCGCGGCTCGGGGCGGCGGGCGGGATGCGCCGGCTCGCCGGGCTTCCCCGGGCCGACTGGGGCAAGTGGCTCGGCCATGCCGGCCTCGCCCTCACCGCCATGGGGATCGCCGGCGTCACCGCGTGGGAGGCGGAGGACATCCGCCTCGCGCGCCCGGGCGACGTCATCGCCGTCGGGCCCTACGAGCTGCATTTCGAAGGCGTCGAGCGCCTCCCGATGGGGGCGTCCTTCGCGCAGGGGCGCTGCGGCAACGAGGGCGAGCGCGCCTTCAAGGGCGACGAGGCGCGGAATTTCGAGACCGAGATGGGCCGGTTCCGGCTGATGGACGGCGATCGGCTCGTCGACGTGATGTGCCCCGAGAAGCGGTTCTATCCGGTCCAGCGCCAGCCGACGACCGAGGCCGCGATCGACTCGACGCCGCTCCGCGACGTCTATGTGGTGCTGGGCGACCGGCAGACCGACGGCGAGGCCTGGGCCGTGCGCTCCTACCACAAGCCGCTCGCGGTCTGGATCTGGTGGGGCTGCCTGGTGATGGGCGCGGGCGGCATCGTCTCGCTCACCGACCGGCGCTACCGCGTGGGCGCGGCCGCCGGGCGTCGCGCGCCGCGCGCCGTGCCCGCGGAATGAGGGCCGTCATGCTCCGGATTGCCTTCGCGCTCGCGCTCCTCGCCGCCCCGGCCGCGGCCGTGCAGCCCGACGAGATCCTCGACGACCCGAGGCTCGAGGAGCGGGCGCGCGAGATCTCCGAGGACCTGCGCTGCCTCGTCTGCCGCAACGAGTCGATCGACGACTCGAACGCCGAGCTCGCCCGCGACCTGCGCCTCCTCGTGCGCGAGCGGCTGGAGGCCGGGGACAGCAACGCCGAGGTCAAGCAGTATCTGGTCGACCGCTACGGCGAATACGTGCTGCTCAACCCGCGCTTCACGCTGGCCAACGCGGCGATCTGGCTGGCGGGCCCGGTGCTCTTCCTGCTCGGCGGGATCGCGGCCGCGGCCTATCTCCGCGGCCGGGGCGAGGCGGCGCCGGCCGAGGCGCCGCTCACGGCCGAGGAGCAGGCCGCGCTCGACCGGGCGCTCGGCACGCCGCGCGAGCGCGAGTGAGCCCGGCTGGCCGGGGCCCCGCGCCCCGTGATATGCTCGCCGCGATGGCAAGGAGATCGCCGATGCGCCGCCTCGTCCCGATCCTGACGCTCGCCGCCCTGCTCGCGGCCTTCGCCTTCCCGCCGGGGCCGGCCCGGGCGCAGCGGAGCCCGGCCGCCTCGGATGCCTGCTTCGCGCAGCTGCAGGAGAATTACGGGGCCGACGAGGTTCTGAACGTCACGCAGCGGCGCAACGCCGGGCGGCGCTTCGTGCACATGCGCACGCGGCTGCAGGACGGCCGGGTGGTCAACTACCGCTGCATCGTCCGGAACAACTCCGTCAACCTCGTGCAGTCCTACGACGGCAGCTGGGAGCAGGCCGAGCGGATCGAGCGCGTCGAGGAGCCGGAGGAGCCCGCTGAAAGCGAGGCGCCCGACGGCGCGGCCGAGGACGCCGACGGCGAGGCGGCGGAGGGCGAGGACGGCGCCGGCGACGAGGGCGAGGAGGCCAGCGCGAGCCGCGAGGTCTACCGCACCAATCTCGGCGACAGCTTTTCCCCCTCCGAGGGCATCACCTGCTATCGCAACCGCGCGGCCTGCTTCGACGCGGACGGGCGTCTCGACATCCGCGCGACCGGACAGCAGTTCCCCTCCGAGTGATGCCGGCCCCGACCGATCTCGCGCAGGCGCGCCGGCTCTCGGTCGCGCCCATGATGGACTGGACCGACCGCCACTGCCGGCTGTTTCACCGCCAGTTCTCGCGGCGCGCGCTGCTCTACACCGAGATGGTGACGGCCTCGGGCCTCGTGCTCGGCGGCGCCGACTGGCTGCTGGAGCACGATCCGCAGGAGCGCCCGCTGGCGCTGCAGCTCGGCGGCTCCGAGCCCGCGATGCTCGCGCGGGCCGTGGCGATGGCGCGGCCCGTCGGCTTCGACGAGATCAACCTCAACGTGGGCTGCCCGTCCGACCGGGTGCAGTCCGGCCGCTTCGGCGCCTGCCTGATGCGCGAACCGGCGCTCGTGGCCGAGTGCTGCCGCGCGATGATCGCCGCGGCGGGGCCGGACGGGCCGGAGATCACGGTCAAGTGCCGCATCGGGGTCGACGACCAGGACCCCGAGCGCGCGCTCCCGGCCCTTGTCGACGCCTGCGCCGCGGCTGGCGTGCGGGTCTTCGTGGTGCATGCGCGGAAGGCGTGGCTCGACGGGCTGAGCCCCAAGGAGAACCGCACCGTCCCGCCGCTCGACCACGGCCTCGTCGCCCGGCTGAAGCGGGAGCGGCCCGGGCTCACCGTTGTCGGCAATGGCGGGATCGCGAGCCTCGCCGAGGCGACGGCGCATCTCGCGCGGGTCGACGGGGTGATGATCGGGCGCGCGGCCTATCACGACCCCGCCGCGATCCTCGGGGGCGCCGACGCGCTGATCACGGGCCGGCCGGTCCCGCCCGTGGCGCCCGAGGACGCGGTGCGGGCGATGTATCCGCATATCGAGGCCGAGCGCTCGCGCGGCACGCCGCTCGGGCGGATCGTGCGCCACATGCTGGGCGCCTTCGCCGGCCGGCCCGGCGCGCGGCGCTGGCGGCAGGCGCTGTCCGGCGCACTGCCGGCGGGCGCGGGGCCCGACGTCGTCGAGGCGGCGCTCGCCCATGTCGCCCCGGCGCCCGCGCAGGCGGCCGAGTAGACCTCAGGGCGCGTCATGGAAGATGATCCCGAGCGTCGTGCGCCGGCCCCGCGTCACCTCGCTGACGCCGTGGCGCAGCGTGCTGGCCGTCCAGCCGCGGGCGCCGCGGCGCGGCTTGCGGGCGGTGGCGAAGACCACGCCGTGCCCCTGGGCGGGCTGGCGCACCGTCACGCGGGACTGCAGGCGCGGCCGCGTCTCCACCACGGCGAAGGCCCCGCCCTCGAACGCGGCCGGGTCGGAGAGCATCACCACCACCTGCAACGGGAAGGCGACCGCGCCGTAGACGTCGCGGTGGAGGCAGTTGTGGTCGCCCGGCCCGTAGCGCAGGAGGAGCGGCGTCGGCCTCGTCTGCCCCGCCGCGCGGCACGCCGCGGCAAGGGCCTCGAGGGTCGGCGGCGGCGGGGCCTCGCCCAGCCGCTCGGCCCAGCGCGCGGCGATCGCGGCCAGCGGGGGGTACAGCGCGGCGCGGAGCGCGGCCACCGCCGCGGGCAGCGGGTCGGCGAAGTACTTGTAGACCCCCCGGCCGAAGCCGTGGCGCGCCATGTCGATCCGCGCGCGGAACGGCGCGTCCTCGTCGAAGAGCCCGGCGATCGCCGCGCAGGTCGCCGGGGGCATCAGCGGCCCGATCTCGGCGGCGCCGGTCTCGTCGAGCGCGGCCTCGGCGCGCGCCCAGTCGATGGCGTCGGGTGGGGTGTCTCTCATGGCGGTCGCTCCGCGTCGTGGGGGTCGGCGGAGACGCTGGACGCCCGCGCCGCGCGAGGCCACCCGAAAGCTGCGCCGGCGCGATGGGCGCCCTGACGGACCACGCGGCGGCCCTCGCCGAGCGCGGCTGGATCGCGCTCCCGCCCTCGCCCGATGTCACCGCCTGGGTCGCGGCGGCCCGGCCCGTCGCCGAGCGGATCCTCGCCGACCCGGAGCAGCGCCGCGCCTGGCTCCGCTGCGGCGGCACCTGGTTCGCGGGCGTCGGCGTCTTCCCCAACGGCCCGGACGGTGCCGCGCGCGCGGAGGGGGTGCCGCCGCTCGGCGGCCCGCCGGTGCGCCTCGCCGAGGCGATCGTGGGCGGGGCGCCGATCCGCTGGGACCGCGCGCAGATCTCCGTCTGCTTTCCGGGCTATCCGCAGCCCTCGGAGGGCGAGAGCGACGCGGCCTTCCGGTTTCGCCTCCGGCGCGACGCGGCGCATGTCGACGGGTTGCTGCCCGAGACCGGCCCGGACGGGCGCCGCGTCCGCCGCCCCGGCGAGCGGCACGCCTTCATCCTCGGGATCCCGCTCGGCGCGACGCACCCGCGCGCGGCGCCGCTCGTGGTCTGGGAAGGCTCGCACCGGCTGATCCGGGCGGCCCTGGCCGAGCGGCTGTCGGGTCTCGCGCCGGAGGCGTGGCCCGGCGCCGACGTGACCGAGGCCTACACGGGCGCGCGGGCGCGGGCCTTCGAGACCTGCCGTCGGGTGCCGGTGACGGTGCCCGAAGGCGGCGCCTGTCTCGTCCACCGGCTCGCCGTGCACGGGGTGGCGCCGTGGACGGCGCCCGAGGGACCGCCGCGGGCGATCGCCTATTTCCGGCCGGAGCCGCCGGCGCCGCTCGGTCCGCGCTGGTGGCTCGAGGCGCCCTGAGCGGCGTGCGCGGGGCTCAGCGCGCCTCGATCAGCATCTCGCCGCGCTCGATCCCCGATTGCCGGAGGATCAGCTTGTCGCCCCGGAAGATCGTCTCGGTCAGCCGCTCGAGGAAGCTCATGCCGAGGAGCGGCGTCTCGAGCCGCCCCTCCTGCGCCACCGCCGCGATGACGTCGCGCACCACGATCGGGCCCACCTCGATCCGCTCGAGCCGGATCGGCGCGACCGAGGTGGTGCCGTTGGCGGTGGCGACGGGCATCGAGTAGCGCAGCCGGTCGGGGTCGATCCCCACCTGCGCCGCGTATTCGAGCGGCAGGATGACCATCGACGCGCCGGTGTCCACCAGCATGCGCAGCTCGCGCCCGTTGACCAGGGCGGTCGCGCGATAGTGCCCGTCCCACGCACGGCGAAGCTCGACCTCGCCCGGCGCGTGGCTGAGCGCGAGGCTCGGCATCAGCTCGCCGCGGAGCCGGTCCCACACGAAGGACGCCTCGCTCCGGAAGGCATAGCCCGTGATCAGCGTGAAGGAGAGGCCGAGCCACACCACGGCGTTCGCCATGGTGCGCCGGCCGCTGCGGACCAGCATGCGCCCGATGCCGCCGAAGATGATGAGGATCAGCAGCGCGGCGAGATAGAGCGCGCGCATGTGCTCCTCGCTCGGATCGGCGAGATCGACGTCCGGATGGCTCGCGAGGAAGACGGCCAGCACCACCGTCCCCAGAATCACGATCGGCCAGAACAGCATGACGGGACTCGGTCTCCCCGCTCGGGTGATCGCTCACCCTCCCATTGACCACACCTTCCGTGGACCACCCCGCAACTTAACTACCACGGACCGGTTAAGCTGGGATAGCGGCGATTGCGTGGCGGATCCGGGAAATCGCCGGCCGGTCGATGGCGCGGGCCTCAGCCGGTTTCGCCCGGGCGCCGCGCCGCGCGGCCGCCCCGCCTGGCCGGCCGCCGCGCGGCCCGGGCCGGCAGCTCGGCCATCACGCGGGCGCGCGCCTCGGCGCCCATCGCGGTCCAGCGCGCGATCTCGTCGCCGGTGCGGTGGCAGCCGACGCAGAGCCCGGTCTCCGGGTGCAGCATGCAGATCCGGACGCAGGGCGACTCGATCTCGCGCCGGGTCCAGACCGCGGCCTCGGGGGCGGCTCCGCTCTCGTCGTCGGCCATCGTCGCTCCGGGATCGTCTCGGGTGGATGTCGCGCGCCGGCTCAGGCGCCCGCGCGGCGCTCGGCCGCGAGCCGGGCGAGCGCGCCGTCGAGGATATAGGCGGCGGCGAGGCGGTCCACGTTCTCGGCGCGACGCTTTCGGGAGGAATCCGCCGCGATCATCGCCCGCTCGACCGCCACGGTGGAGAGCCGCTCGTCCCAGAAGGCGATCGGCAGCGGCAGGCGGCCGGCGAGGTTGCGCGCGAAGGCGCGGGTCGACTGCGCGCGCGGGCCCTCGCTGCCGTCCATGTTGCGCGGCAGGCCGAGCACGACGCCGACCGCCCCGCGCCCCGAAGCGATCGCGGCCAGCCGCGCGAGATCGGGCGCGAGCTTGGTGCGCCGGATGGTCTCGAGGCCCGTCGCGGTGAGGCGGAGCGGGTCGGAGACCGCGACGCCGATGGTCTTGGTGCCGAGGTCGAGGCCGATGAGCGCCCCCTCGGGCGGGAGCGCGGTCACCGACTCGTGGATCGGCGCGGTCATTCCTCGATCACGCCGAGCAGCAGCGCCTGTTCGCGGACGAAGCCCGCCTCGGAGCCCGAGAGCGCCTCCTGCGAGCGCGCGAACGCCTCCCGCGCCGCCTCGCGCTGGCCGAGCTGGACGCGCGCGCGGATCAGGCGCACCCACTCCTCGGGCGTGCCTCCCTCGCGGTCGAGCCGGTCGTCGAGGCGCGCCACCATGCCGGCGATCATCTCGGCCCGCTCCTCGGGGCTGACCGCGGCGGCGGCCTCCATCTCCTCGGCGGTCGGGCCCGGGCCGCCCTGCCCCCGCATCGCCATGCGCGCCTCGGCGAGCACCTCCAACACGGCGGGTCGCCAGGGCGCGTCGCGCGGCGCCTCCTCGGCGAGGCGCTCCCACAGGCGGACGGCGTCGGGCAGGTTGCCCTGCTGCGCCAGGGCGATGCCGGCGTAGTAGCGCGCGACCGGCAGGCCGGGGTCGAGGCGCAGGGCCGTCTCGAGCGCGCGTTCGGCCTCGGGCGAGACATACCCGTCGGCGGCGAGGATCATCGCCTCGGCCCGGCTCTCGAACAGCTCGCCCTCCGCGCGCGGCCCGAGGATCGCGGCGATCTCGCCGAACACCTCGGCCGCCTCGGCGTGGCGCCCGCGCCGCATATAGGCGCCGGCGAGCAGGCGCCGCCCCTCCACGTCCTCGGGCCGGCCCTCGAGCACCGTCTCGAGGCGCTCGAGCAGCGCGCGATCCTCGGCGGTCACCGGGCTCTCGGCCGCCGCGCCCCCCCGCGCGCGCCGCTCGGCCGCGGCCGCCTCGGCCTCCGCCTGGCTCGGGCGGGTCTCCTGGCCGGGCAGCTGCGCGAGCCCGGCGCGCTGCTCCGCGACCGGGCGCTCGGCGAAGGGCCGGTCGGGCAGCGCGGGCGCGCCGACCGCCAGATAGACCCCGAGCCCCGCGAGCGGCAGGAGCACCAGCGCGGCGAGGCCGACCGGCCGGCTCGCCGCCCAGGGCGCGGGCGCGACGGTGCCGGTGCGCTCGGCCTTGGCCTGCGCCGCGATCAGGCGCCGCGCGATCTCGGCGCGGCTGCCCGCGGCGTCGCCCTCCGAGACCAGCCCGCGGGCGACGTCGCGGTCGAGCTCCTCGAGCTGGTCGCGGTAGACGGCCGCGTCGCGCGCCGCGCGGCTGCGCTCGGCCTCGCGGTTGAGCCAGAGCGGCAGCAACACCGCGCCCGCGGTCGCGAGCGCGATCGCGCCGGCCAGTGCGAAGAATAGCGCCATGCGTCCTCCCTTGTCCGAACAGGTAGCGAGGCCGCGCCGGCGCCGCAATCCGCGAGCCCGCCGCGCATCGGCTGCGGCGATGTCGCAGACGGACGGCCAAGCGGCGCTGAGGTCCCGGCGGCTTGCCGGCGCCTGGCCTATGGGCCACAGTCGAGGGGTCCGCGCCGGATGAGGAGCGCCGCCATGAAGCACTATTCCGCCTTTGCCGTCGCGCGCGAGGCCGTCCGTTACCACAAGGGCTGGGAGCGCGCCTGGCCCGATCCGGAGCCCAAGGCGCAGTACGACGTCGTGATCGTCGGCGGCGGCGGCCACGGCCTCGCCACCGCCTACTACCTCGCCAAGGAGCACGGGATCACCAACGTCGCGGTGCTCGAGAAGGGCTGGCTCGGCGGCGGCAACACCGGGCGCAACACCACGATCATCCGCTCGAACTATCTCCAGCCGCCCTCGGCCGCGATCTACGAGCTGTCGCGCTCGCTCTACGAGGACCTCTCGCAGCAGCTCAACTTCAACGTCATGTTCTCGCCCCGCGGCGTGCTGATGCTGGCGCAGACCGAGCACGAGCTGCGCGCCTGGAAGCGGACGGCGCACGCCAACCGCCTCGCGGGGATCGAGAGCGAGCTGGTGGACCGCGAGCGGATCGCGCGGCTCTGCCCGATCCTCAATCTCGACGGGCCGCGCTATCCGGTGCTCGGCGGGCTCTGGCAGCCGCGCGGCGGCACCGCACGGCACGACGCGGTGGCGTGGGGCTATGCGCGCGCCGCCTCCGCGCTCGGCGTCGACGTGATCCAGAACTGCGAGGTGATCGGGATCGACCGGCCGAACCAGCGCGTGAAGGGCGTCGAGACCACCCGCGGCACCATCCTCTGCGACAAGCTCTGCATCGTCGTCGCGGGCCATTCCGGGGTGCTGGCCGAGATGGCGGGCTTCCGCCTGCCGATCGAGAGCGTGGCGCTGCAGGCCCTCGTCTCCGAGCCGATCAAGCCCTGCCTCGACATCGTGGTGATGGCCAACACCGTCCACGGCTATATGAGCCAGTCCGACAAGGGCGAGCTGGTGATCGGCGGCGGCGCCGACGGCTTCAACAACTACACCCAGCGCGGCAGCTTCCAGCATGTCGAGGAGACGGTGCGCGCGCTCGTCGAGACCTTCCCGATCATCAGCCGGCTCAAGATGCTGCGCCAGTGGGGCGGGATCGTCGACATGACCGGGGACCGCTCGCCGATCATCTCGAAGACGCCGGTTGAGAACGTTTTCATCAACTGCGGCTGGGGCACGGGGGGCTTCAAGGCGATCCCCGGGTCGGGCTTCGCCACGGCGGGGCTCGTGGCCCGCGGCGAGGACCCGATCGCCGGGCCCTTCTCGCTCGACCGGTTCCGGGAGGGACGCATGATCGACGAGAGCGTCGCCGCCGCCGTCGCCCACTGAGCCGGGCGCCGGCGCGGGCCGGGGGATGGCGCTTCGCCGGCTCCTCTTCCTCGCGGTCGTGACCGGCCATGCGTGGCTGTCGCGCTCGGCCTTCCTCGGCGACGATCCCGACACCTTCGCCCGGATGGGCAGCGTCGGGGTCGCCGTCGCCGTGGTCTTCCTCGCCGCGTCCCGCCCCGGCGGGCGCGGTCACGGGCCCGAGACGCTCGGCTGGATCGAGCGCCGGCTCGCCCATCACGAGCTGATCTTCCACCGGCCCGAGCAGCTGACCCGCCCCGAGACCTGGGAGGCGCAGACCGAGCTCGCCCGCGACATCGAGCGCATCCGGGCCGGCCGCGCCGAGCACAGCGCCGCGAGCCAGCGCGCGCGGCAGGCCTTCCACTGGGCCGCGGTCGGGCTCCTCGTGGCGTCGGTGCTGCAGCTCGGGCTCGGCGACCTGATGGTCTGCGGCTGGCACGGCGCGCCCTGGGGCACCTGCCCCGAGTGAGACCGGCCGGGCGCGGCCTCGCGCGCGGGCACCGGCGCCGCGCCGCATTTGTGTGCGCCTGCACAGTCGGTATGCGGCCGGCCCTCCCGGCCCGCGAAAATGCCGAGCGTTTCGGCAGAGCTCCGGGTCCGCC
Organism: uncultured Limibaculum sp.; assembly: GCA_964632555.1. Taxonomy (GTDB): domain Bacteria; phylum Pseudomonadota; class Alphaproteobacteria; order Rhodobacterales; family Rhodobacteraceae; genus Thermohalobaculum. The sequence continues at coordinate 404 of CAZWDE010000100.1, read as the reverse complement.
CGGCCGCCTCGGGGTTTACGCCCATGAAAGCCTGTGATTAGCTCCCCCCAATTCGGCGATCCAACAGCCGGAAGCGGGGTATCACATGCCAGACGGCACCGGCGCCGACGCGTTCGTCGCGTTCGAGCGCGTCCAGAAGAGCTATGACGGGGAGACCCTCGTCGTGAAGGACCTCAATCTCGCGATGCCGAGGGGGGAGTTCCTCACGATGCTGGGCCCGTCCGGCTCGGGCAAGACCACCTGCCTGATGATGCTCGCGGGCTTCGAGACCGCCACCCATGGCGAGATCAAGCTCGACGGCCGCGCGATCAACAACATCCCGCCGCACAAGCGCGGCATCGGCATGGTGTTCCAGAACTACGCGCTGTTTCCGCATATGACCGTGGCAGAGAACCTGTCCTTTC
>CAZWDE010000099.1:0-10345 GCA_964632555.1 uncultured Limibaculum sp. | reverse complement strand
CGCCGCAGCAGGCGCTCGCCGCACATCCCGAGGCCGGTGTTGATCAGCCATTTGAGCGCGTTGTGGGCGACGACGAGGGCCAGGAACGCGCCGCTCAGGACCAGCAGATACGCCACCTGCCCGATCTCGGTCCCGGCCAGCGCGCGGGGCCCGGGGCCGCCCGAGATCGCGTCGTTGACGATGATCTTCGGGATCTCCAGCGAGACATAGACGATCGGGAACGAGGCCGCGGTCAGCAGCAGCAGGGCGACCTGCTCGCGCCGCGAATGGCGCCACACGAAGCCGACGAGGCTCTCCGGGCGGTCTCCCTCCATGCGCGCGTCTCCCGCGGGGCGGACCGGTCGCCGCCGCGCGCATCGGATGCCGGCGCACGGCCGGGCGCAGTGCGATTTCCCACGGAACCGGGCGCGGCGACGCGGGTGGGGGGCTCTGCGGGCCGCTCAGCCGGGCGCGGTCAGCCGCGCCGCCACGCCGACCGCGACGCGCGCGGTCAACGCCCCGACCGAACTGCGCTCGAGGACCACCGGACCGTCGGGGCTGGCGGGCGGAAACACGATCCAGGTCTGATCGCGCGCGTTGGTCATGGCGCTGAAGGTCTCGGCGTCCTCGACCCGGTTGTCGGCGCAGTAGAGCACGCTCAGCACGCCCGCGGCGGCCGGGCGGGCGAGCGCGAGCACGGCCGACTTCGCGTCGGGCTCCGGGGCGCCCAGCTTGACGAGCGCCGCGATCGCCTTTTCGGCCTGGCCGGCGTCGGCGAGCGCCTTCAGCCGCGCCAGCACCGGCTGGCTCGCCTCGACGCGAGCCTCCCTCGCGAGGGGCGCGAGGGCCGCGCCGACGAAGCTCGCGCAGGCGCCCGCCGCGGCGGTGAGGTCGGCGTGCCGCGTCAGCTCGAACATCCCGTCCGGCCGGCGCGTCAGGCCCGCGAGCTCGTCGCCGGCCGCGTGGACCGTCAGCGTGCGCACCCCCTCGCCCGCCCGGCGCTGGGCGAGCAGCACGATCCCCGGATCCGCCAGCGCGAGCACGACCGACGCCATCGCCCCCGTGAAGTTGAGCCCCGCCGAGGGCGTGCCGACCAGTCGGCCCGCCGCCAGAAGCCGCGCCTCGCCGCGCGCATACCAGGTGGTCGGGTCACCGTCCCGCTCGCCCGACGGCAGGAAGGGATCGCGTCCCCAGCCGATCACGTCGGCCGTCTTCGAGTAGGCGAACGCGTAGGCCAGCTCCGAGGGGTGCAGCTCGATCGAGGCCACGCGTCAGCCCCACACGAAGTCCCACGCGGCCGCGAGCTTGCGCTTCGCCGTGTCGCGCATGGCGTCGCCGACGGCCTCGGCGGCGGTCTCGAAGGTCTGGACGGCGGCCCGCGCGACCTTGTCGCGCGCCTCCTCGATGGCGTCGGCGACCTCGACCACCGCCTGCCCGAGATCGTCGGCGATGCCGCGGACGGTCTCCGCGGCCCGCTCGGCGGTGTCCTTCGCCGCCGCGACCTTCCGGTCGATCTCGCCCGCCACCGCGTCGCGCGCCGATTTGAGCTTCTTCTCGACCGCGACGACCGCCGCGTCGAGGCGGCGCACCACATAATCGTCGCCCGCCTCGCCCACCCAATAGGCGATCCCGCTCACCTGACCGGACAGCGGGTTGTCGCTGCCGAGGATCTCGATGTCGCTGTCGCGATAGTTGTAGCCCGGGCCCTCGCCGTGGAAGGTGAGCAGATAGCCCGCCGCGTCGTGCACGGTCCCGTGCAGCGCGACCGGGTTGTCGGGCGCGAGATGCCCGGCCTCGACGACGCCCGGGATCAGCCAGTTGCCGGGCCCGACGAGGCCGCCCGTCGGGCTCAGCAGCGCCGCGAACACCTCGTGGATGCCGAAGGCGTCGCCGAGCACCTTGCCGAACATCAGCTGCGAGCGCGAGGCCCGGAAGTCGGGGTGCATGCCCTCGTCGAGCGCGGGGGGCTCGTCCTTCTTCTTCTTGCCGTTGACCATCTGCTGCTTGCGCACCACGAGGAAGCGGCCGTAGTCGACGTCGAGCTTGTCGGCCGTCGGGGGGACGCCGACGATGCGCGCCAGCGCCTCCATCACCTCCCGGCGCCGCGCGCCCGACACGCCCTTCTCGACCGCGCGCATCAGGTCGCGGAGCTTCGGGTCGCCCTCGCCCTTGATCGGCTCGTCCTTGAGCCGCTCCATGTAGTCCTCGCCGAAGAGCTCCCGGGTGTCGCCGAGGGTGAGGTCGATGCGGGCGAGCTCTTCGGGCGGGAGCTGTGCCAGCCGCGCGTTCTCCTCGGGCGTCACCGGCGGGGCGCCGTTCAGCTTGCCCAGCAGCGCCTCGAGAGCCGCGAGCGCGCGGGCCCAGTCCGCCGCGCGCTCGGCGGCGGCCATGGCGCGCGCCAGCTGCGTCAGCTCCTCGCGATCCGGGCGGTCGGACTTCAGGAGCGCTTCGACCCGCGCGGCGGTCTCGGCCTTGCGGGCCGTCCAGCGCCGCTCGAGCGCGTCGGCCGGCGCGGCCCCCGACGCGCCCTCCGCGCCGGGCAGGACCTCGTAGCCGAGCTTCAGCTTTCGGAAGAGGCGCACCGCACCGACCGCGTATTTCGGCTGGAAGCCGTCGATCTTCAGTGTCTTGCCGTTGGCGACCGCCGTGCCCTCGAGGAACAGGCAGCCCTCCTGGCGCATCTTCTGCGAGAGGATCCGGCTCTTTCGGCCGATCAGGACCGCGTGCCCCTTCCAGGCCTTGCCGTCGAGATCGAAATCGAGCCGCGTCTTGCTGACATAGAAGGCCTCGGGCTCGCCCGACATCCGCTTGAGGTGCTTGCGCATCCAGACGCGGTAGTCCTCCCAGCGCCTGAGATCGTCGAGCGACTTCATCCGATGCTCCCGCGGCCACGGAGGCGCCCCGGAGGTCCCGGGGCGTCCCGACCCGACGACAGCCCGAACCGGTCCACCGCGTCAACCCGCGCGCGCCCGCCGGGTCGCGTCGCCCCGGCGGCCGGCGGTCGGAAGCACCGCCGCGGGGCGATCGGGCGCCCCGGGTCAGACGACCGTGCAGCGGAGCGTGCCGACCCCCTCGACCCTGCCCTCCATGACGTCGCCGCGCTGCACCGCGGCCACGCCCGCGGGGGTGCCGGACATGATCACGTCGCCGCCGGCGAGCTCGAAATACCCGGAGAGGTAGGCGATCATCTCCGGCACCTTCCAGATCATCTGACCGAGATCGCCGGTCTGCCGGACCGCGCCGTTGACCCTCAGTTCGACGAGACCGCGGTCGGGGTGCCCGATGCGCTCGGCCGGCACGATCGGGGCGCAGGGGCCCGACCGCTCGAAGGCCTTGCCGATCTCCCACGGCCGGCGCAGCTCCTTGGCCTCGCCCTGCAGGTCACGGCGCGTCATGTCGAGGCAGACGGCGTAGCCGAAGACGTGCTCGAGCGCCCGGTCGGCGGGAATGTCGCGGCCGCCGGACCCGAGCGCCACGAGCATCTCGATCTCGTGGTGCACGTCCGAGCTCTTAGGCGGATAGGGAAATTCGGGGCCGACATAGAGGTTGTCCGGGTTCTTCTGGAAGAAGAACGGGGGCTCGCGCTCCGGGTCGCCGCCCATCTCGAGGGTGTGGGCCGCGTAGTTCCGCCCGATGCAGTAGACCCGTCGTAGCGGGAAGCTGTCGGCGCTGCCGTCGACGGGCAGGGTCGGCCGCGGCGCGGGCTGGATCACATATGTCATGGCCGGACCTCTCCCGTTTTCGGGTCCCCTCCCGGTCTCTCCCGGTGCGGCCGGCCGCGGGCCCGACGGCCGGGCCGGGACCCCTGTGGCGTGGCTAAGGCCCGGGGGTGTCGCGGTCAATCGCGCGCCGCCCGACGGCCGTGCATCGGTGGCTCCGGCCGGCGGCGGGGCAGGGCCGCCCGGCCGGACGGCGACCCCTAAGGGCGTCGCGGCGGGGCGGCCCGATGGGCGCGCGGAGGCGGAGGCGGCCAGCGATCCGGCGCGGATGCCGCTCAGTAGCTCAGGACGATCGTGTTCGGCGCCGTGAGCGCGCCGAAGGTCAGCTCGGGCCCGGTGATCGTCGCGCCCTCGATCAGGTCCTCCTCGGCGACGCCGCCGGCGACCATGCAGATCGCGCAGACGAGAACCGTGTGGCCGTTCGCGATCAGCGACACGAGGATCTCGCGCGGGGTCTTGGCGGTCACGCTGTAGCTGCCCTGGGCGGTGTCCTTCTCGGCGAGGTGCACGGCGCGGACGTTCAGGAACACGGTCACGCGATGGCCGCGGTGGACGGCGACGCTCGCATGGGTGAGCGCCCGGCCCGCGGCCCAGGCGTCGTCGGTGGTGATGTTGTAGAAGAAGTGGTGCGGCGGTTCGTCGGCGGCGGCCGGTGGCGCGGTGGCGCCGATCGCGGCGGCCAGAACGACGGCGATCATGGTTTGGAGATACGTCACGCCGCGACCCCCCGCGTCCCGCGCACCCTCACGCGCCGCACCGGCCCCCGCCGCGGTGGCGGCGCAGCGGCGGCGCCCGGCAATCCTCAGAACAGCGTGCTCTCGTCTTCCTCCGCCGGGAAGTACATGTTGATCTCCATCCCGCAGGACAGTTCCTCGGCTTTCGGCGCGGCCCAGACCATCTTTCCCTCCACTGATTCTATTTGCGACGCCCGGAACGGCGTCTTCGACGCACTATGGGGACCGGCCGCGCGACCGGTCAACCGAATTCGCGGTCGGTCCCGGATTTCCACGCACGCGGCGGGTTCGCGACCCGGCGCAAACCCCAGCGGCGCCACGTAATTCGGGCGCGTCGGGCGGTTGCCGGGAAGAATGCGCCAAGCAGCCGGGCGGGCACGGGCAGTTGCGGAGACGGCGGGCGCACGACAATTGACAGGTCGCCCCGCCCACCTAGGCTCACCGAAGGTCGGCGACACGACACAAATCGAATCGGAGGGAGCCCGGATGAAGAGGCCGCTGCTGATCGCGATCGGCGCCACACTCGCTCTGAGCGCGGCATCGGCCCGGGCCGGGGACGTCGAGGCCGGCGAGACGCGGTATCTCGTCAATTGCGTCAACTGCCATGGCAAGTCCGGCAAGGGGATGGCGAGCTTTCCCGCGCTCGCGGGCCGGGACGCGGCCTATATCTCGGGGCGGCTGATGAAGTATCGCGCGCGGGAGAAGGTCGGTCCCAACTCCGCGATCATGATGCACCTCGCCAGCGACCTGTCGGACGAGGACATCGCCAATCTCGCCGCCTACGTGTCCGAGAACTTCCAGTAACCCCGTGCCCGGCGATCGGCACCGGCAGACGGCGTCGCGCGGGCCCGGGCGCGCGCGGCGCGTCGGGCTCGGGTCCGCCGCTCTGGTCGGCGTCGCCCTCGGCCTCTCGGGAGCCGAGCCGGCGGTAGGCGGCGCGAGCAAAGGTGCCGGTCCGGCCGTCGCCTCGGCCGCGGCGGGCGGGCCCCGGCGCTGGCAGCCGGCGGAGCCCGGCGGGATTGCGCTGCGCGCGGCGCCGAGGGCGGACGCGGCCGTGATCGAGACACTCGACGCCGATGCGCTGCTCGACAATCTCGGCTGCGAGCCGGTCGGCGACGCCCTCTGGTGCCGCGTGCGGCCGCCCGGGGGCGGGACCGGGGGCCACGCGCCCGCCGCCCTGCTGCGGCCCGCCCGCGGCCCGGACGGGCGCGTGCCGACGGGCCCCGACGACAGCCCGCTCCGCGCCGCCCGGGGGGATTACGACGCCACCGCGGAGATCCGCTGCGCGCAGGACCGCGGCCAGCCGATGGGCGCCTGCGCGGCGCGCGTCGCCCGGTCCGGCGGCGGCGACGCCACCGTCGTCGCGGCGTTCCCGAACGGCTTCGCGCGCCGGCTGTTCTTCACCGGCGGACGGTTCGTCCGGGCCGACGCGACGATGTCGGGCAGCGGTCGCGACACCGACTGGCGGATCGAGGGCGGGCTCTTCCTGATCCGCGTCGACGACCAGCGCTACGCGCTGCCGAGGGCCCTCGTCCTCGGCCCCTAGAGGGCGGCGGCGGCCGGTTCCGCAGAGGGCGACCCGGCGCTCCCGAGGCGCCGCGACGGCGCAGGCCGTCACGACGCCGGCGGCCGCGCAAAACACGTTGCAGCGGTGCGGCGCTGAGGTACCCTTTGCCCACTCGGGACCTGCCGGGAAACAAAATCAATGGGAGGAACTTTCGTGAAACGGACCCTGACCCTGGGCGCCCTGATGGCCTCGGCCGTCGCCCTTGCCGCGCCCGCCGCCGCGGACGGCCCGGCGCTCGGCCACACCACCGTTCTCTCCGGCCTGTCGAGCCCCTGGGACATGGCCTTCCTCGAGGACGGGACGATGTTCTTCACCGAGAAGTGCGACGGCCTCTCGGTCCGGCTGCCCTCGGGCGAGGTCAACAAGCTCCTCGGCATGACCGGCACCGACGGCTACGCGAGCACCGCCGACGACCTCTTCTGCGAGGGCCAGGCCGGCATGCAGGGCGTGGAGGTCGACCCCGACTTCGCCGAGAACCGCCAGATCTACGTCTACTCGACCTCGAGCCTGACCGAGCCCGGCAGCAACCGGCTGATGCGGCTGACGGTCGCCGACGACTTCGCCGGCGTCTCGGACCGCACCGACATCGTCGAGGACGTGCCCTACAAGCCGCAGGCGACGGAGCACCCCTTCGGCGGGCCGGGCGCCCACAACGGCGGGCGTGTCCGCTTCGGCCCGGACGGCTTCATCTACCTGACCACCGGCGACACCCACAACGGCGAGGTGCCGCAGTCGCCGACCCTCGTCGGCGGCAAGGTTCTGCGCATCGACCGCGACGGCAACCCGGCCGAGGGCAACGCCCCGCCCGAGGGCTACGACCCGCGGATCTACACCTACGGCCACCGCAACGTGCAGGGCATCGCCTTCCGTCCGGGCGACGGCACCCCGGTGGTCGCCGAGCACGGCCCGTGGCATTCCGACGAGATCACGGTGCTGGTCAACGGCGGCAACGGCGGCTGGGACCCGCGGCCCAACATGGCCGGTCGGGGCGACTGCCCGGACAACTACTGCGGCTACATGCCGAACCAGATGGAGGGCATGGACCCGGCCGAGCGGGTGAAGTTCATGCCGATGACGGATCTCGAGACCTATCCGGACGCGATGCGGCCGGCCTGGACCAACAACGGCCTCTCCCAGGGCACGGGCTCGGCCGCCTTCCTCGAGGGCGAGCAGTGGGGCGAGTGGAACGGGCGTCTCGCCGTCGGCATCATGGGGATCGGCTTCGGCGGCACGCCGGTCGGCATGCGGATCGACGTGATCGACCTCGCCGAGGACGGCAGCTCCGCGACGGCGCAGACCATGGCGCTGCCGATGGCCGCCGGGCGGTTCCGCTCGGTGGTGCTGGGGCCCGACGGCGCCCTCTACGCCGCGGTCGACGGCGGCGACATCCACCGGCTCTCGCCGAACTGAGCCGCGGCGCGGCTGCCGCGGGGACCGGCGCGCGGCGCCGCGCGTCCCGGCGTACTGACGGCCCCCGCCGGGGCGGTTGCCCGGCCCGGCGGGGGTGCTCCGGCTCGCCCGACGGCCCCGCTCGCCCTGGGGCCGGTGCGCCCGGGCAGCCCGCGCGGTCGCTCTCCCGGCGGGCGATCCCGCATTCGCTCGTCGCTCCGGCCAGCCGCAGCGCTCAATGGCCCCGGCCCCGCACCCGCGCCATTGGCCCGCCGCCGGTCGACGGCCGGTGGCACGGCGTGCGCCAGCCGGTCCGGCCGGGCCGTAATGTTCCCACCGCGACGGGCGACCACGCGGCGACGTGCGGATGGTCGGCCGACCGAGCCGCCGGGGGGAGGCCGGCTCAACGTAAGCGGTGTCTGGAGCCCACGTTGCTGGCGAGGCCTTCGGAAGGTTGAAATGATCCTGATGGTGAAGGGATCGTTTGATGAAACATCTCGAGCAAAGCGGCCAGCATTTGTTAGCGGAAGTGAGATCCGTTACCGAGCGGATGTCGGTTCTCGAAGGCCCCACGGGGCGGCGCTCGTGGCCCGATGATGAGAAGGCGCGGATCGTTGTGGAGAGCTTCGCGCCGGGCGCCCGGGTGAACGAGGTGGCGCGGCGCCATGGGATGACGCCGCAGCAGCTCTCGACCTGGCGGAGCCTCGCGCGACGCGGCGACCTCGCGCTCCCCGAGGTGCCGGAGACCGAGCGAGGCTTCGCCGTCGTGCAGGTCGAGGAGCCACCGGAACTCGCCTCGACGGGATCGATCGAGATCGAGGTCGGCGGGGTGGTGCTGCGCCTGGCGCCCGACACGCCCGCGGCGCGGATTGCCGAGATCGCCGCCGCGCTCGGCCGCGGCCGGTGATCGTTCCGACCGCCGGCGTCCGGATCGTGATCGCGACCAGGCCCGTCGACTTCCGGAAAGGCCATGACGGGCTCGCGGCCGTGGTGCAAAACGAGCTCGGGCTCGACCCGCATTCCGGCGTGATCGTGGTCTTCCGCCCCAAGTGGGCCGAGAGGGTCAAGATCCTGACCTGGGACGGCACCGGGCTGGTGCTGGCCTACAAGCGCCTCGAGGATGGCCGCTTCGCCTGGCGGGCGATCCACGACGGGGTGATGCGGCTCAGCCGGGCCCAGTTCGAGGCGCTGTTCGAGGGTCTCGACTGGCGGCGGGTATGGGGTTCGCGGGTGCGCCGGCCCTCTGCGGCAGAATGACTCCTGGGTCGCTCCGGTCGCGCCAAGGCGCTGGAAATTCGATAGAATCCCGGCATGGAGGCACCGCCCGAAGATCTCGACCTGAGCCGCCTGCCACCCGAGTATCGGGCGGCCTTCGAGGCCCAGCGGGCCCGGATCGCGGAACTGGCCGAGGCCAACACGCGTCTCGAGCACCTGGTTCGCGAACTCCGGCACGCGGTTCACGGCAACCGCTCGGAGAAGCTGACCGACGACGAGCGCCAGCTGGCCTTCGAAGACCTCGAAGTCGCGGTGGCGGAGGTCGAGGAGCAGGCCTCTGAAGGCCCTGCGACGCCTCCAGCGTCGCGCAGGAAGCGCCGGCCCGTCAATCGGAACCTCGGGAACCTGCCGGAGGGCCTGCCCCGGATCGAGGAGGTGATCGAGCCAGAAAGCACGCTCTGCCCTTGCGGTTGCGGCGAGATGCACCGGATCGGCGAGGACCGCACCGAGCGGCTCGACATCGTGCCCGCGCAGCTGAGGGGCATCGTCACGGTGCGCCCGAAATACGCCTGCCGGGCCTGCACTGATGGCGTCACCCAGGCGCCCGCGCCTGCGCATCTGATCGAAGGCGCCCTGCCGACGGAAGGCGCGATCGCCCATGTGCTGGTGTCGAAATACGCCGATCACTGCCCGCTCTACAGGCAAAGCCAGATCCTGGCCCGGTCCGGCATCGACCTGGAGCGCTCCACGCTGGCCGGCTGGGTCGGCAAGGCGGCGTTCCACCTCGGCCCCGTCGTGGATCGGCTGGCGGAGCATCTGAAACGCTCCACCAAGCTCTTCATGGACGAGACCACGGCGCCGGTGCTCGATCCCGGCCGGGGTCGCACGAAGACCGGCTTCCTCTGGGCGCTCGCCCGCGACGACCGGAACTGGGGCGGCGCCGATCCGCCCGGCGTCATCTACTTCTACGCCCCCGGCCGCGGCGGGGAGCATGCCGAGACCGTCCTCACCGGCTTCGACGGCATCCTCCAGGTCGACGGCTATCCCGGCTACAACCGGACCAGGCCGACCCGCAAGGGTGGCGATCCGGTCACCGTGGCCTACTGCTGGGCTCACGCCAGGCGCAAGCTTCGCGAGGTCTTCGACCGCGACGGCTCGGCGATCGCCGCCGAGGGGCTCGAGCGCATCCGGAAGCTCTACGAGATCGAGCGTGACATCCGCGGCACGGCCCCCGGCCAGCGCCTCTCCGCCCGTCGGGCGCGAAGCGCACCCCTGGTCGAGAGCTTCGGCAAATGGCTGGCAGGGGTCCGTGCCCGGGTCTCCGCCAAGTCCCGCCTTGGCGAGAAGCTCGCCTACATCCACCGCCACTGGGACGGGCTGCAGACACTCCTGAACGACGGCCGGGTCGAAATCGACTCGAACGGTGTCGAGAACCTCGTCCGCCCGATCGCCCTCAATCGCAAGAATGCGCTCTTCGCCGGGCACGACGAGGGCGGAAGAACCTGGGGCCGCATCGCGTCGCTGATCGAGACCGCGAAGATCAACGGCGTCGAGCCCTTCGCCTATCTCAAGGCAACCCTCGAGGCGATTGCCCGCGGCCATCCCAACGAGCGCCTCGACGACCTCCTGCCCTGGAACTTCCAACCCGCGTCAAGCTGAAAGACCAGTGGGGCGCAAGCGCCGCTTACGATCAACGGCGACTGGTTTGAAGCCTATGTCCGCCACGTTCTCGTACCGACGCT
>CAZWDE010000098.1:0-10366 GCA_964632555.1 uncultured Limibaculum sp. | reverse complement strand
GCACGATGTCGGCGCCCGCCTCGGCGCAGCGCTCGATCTGCTCGAGCGTCGCCTTGGCGTCGGAGGTCAGCGTGTTGGTCATCGTCTGCACGCTGATCGGCGCGTCGCCGCCCACGGCCACGCGGCCGACATGGATCTTGCGGCACTCGCGCCGATAGATGTTGCGCCACGGGCGGATGTGGTTGAGCGCCATCGGCGGATCTCCTCGGCTGGGCTTGGCCGGAAACTAATGGCGCGGCCCCGCCGAGTCGAGGGGCCGCGACAGACCGGTGGGGCGCCGCCGGCGGCGGTCGGTCCCCCGGAGCGATCAGCCCTCCGACGCCTCGCCCTCCTCGGCGGGCGGCTCGCGGCCGGGCATGTAGAGGTCCTCGATCGTCCGGCCGGGGGCCGGGTAGTTGAGCTGGTCCGGGTCCTGCGGGACCACGCCCGCCGCCGCCCTCTCGCGCTCCAGCGCCCCGCTGCCGACGCCGATCGCGCCGAAGACGATCCCGTAGATCACGAGGATGCCGAGGAACGCCAGGATCACCAGCCAGGCCGGCTTGAAGCTCACGCGGGTCGACTGTCCGTTCTGCTCCGTCATTCGGGAGACTCCCTGTTGGATGGATCGTGCGCGAGGATACCGCGCGGGCGGCCCCGTGACCATCGCCGCGGGCGATGCGGCGGCGCGCCGGCGCCTTGCCCCGGCCCCCGCGCCCGGCTAGCGAACGGGGCGAGGCAGCGGCGGAGGACGGCGATGGAGCTCGACGGCAGGGTGGCGCTGGTGACGGGCGCGAGCCGGGGGATCGGCGAGGCGGCTGCGCGGGCGCTGGCGCGGGCCGGCGCGGCGGTGGTGCTGGCCGCCCGGTCGGCGGACGCGATCGAGGGGATCGCCGCGGAGATCCGCGCCGGCGGCGGGCGCGCCGAGGCGGTGGCCTGCGACGTGGCGGACTTCGCCTCGGTCTCCGCGGCGGTCGGGCGCGCCCGCGCGGCGTTCGGCGGGCTCCACGTGCTGGTGAACAACGCCGGGATCATCGAGCCGATCGCGCGGCTCGCGGAGACCGACCCGGGCGAGTGGGGGCGGCTCGTCGACGTGAACGTCAAGGGGGTCTATCACGGCGCGCGGGCGGCGATCCCGGCGATGCTGGAAGCGGGCGGCGGGGTGGTGATCAACATCAGCTCGGGCGCGGCGACCTCGACGCTCGAGGGCTGGTCGGCCTACTGCACGTCGAAGGCGGCCGTGCTGATGCTGACGCGCATGATCCACAAGGAATACGCCGAGCACGGCATCCGCTCGGTCGGGCTCTCGCCCGGCACGGTGGCGACCGACATGCAGCGCGCGATCCGCGCCTCGGGCATCAACCCGGTCAGCCGGATCGACTGGGAGAGCCACATCCCGCCCGACTGGCCGGGCCGGGCGATCGTCTGGCTCGCGGGCGAGGACGCGCGCGAGTTCGACGGCGGCGATGTGGCGCTGCGCGACGAGGGCATCCGCCGCCGCATCGGCCTGATCTGAGCCGCTCCGGGGCTCGCCCCCGACGCGGCGCGGGGTCGTCGGCCGCCGCGTCCGGCGCCGGGCGCGCGACGGCGCGCTCAGCCGCCGAATTGCGGGCTGACGCTGCCGCTTCCGGCGCCGCCGCCGAGATCGGGGGCCGGCGAGGGGGCGAAGGGCAGGCCGCCGCCCGCGGAGCCGTCGCCCGGCGACAGGCTCGGCGCCGCGAGCGGGGCGAGACCGATCACGGCCGGCACCGCGTTCTGCTGGTTCTCGTTGACCGTCACCCGCTCGGCCGCGCCGATCTGCGTGATGGCCGCGAGGTTCTTCTGGTAGAGGTCGAGATACTCGGTCTTGCTCAGGCCGTAGTTCCGGGCGGCCTCGCAGGCGCGATACATCAGCTCGCGGGCGATCAGGACCGCGGGCGAACGCCCGCCGAGCCCGGCCTCGATCTCGTCGCCGACATCGTCGCCGCCGCCCCCGCCGAGATCGACGAGCGTGAGGTTGAGGGACAGGCCGAACTCCTGATCGAAGGTCGCGTCGGGCATCGGCGCGACGCAGACGATCGTGTCCTTGTCGGCCCGCTCGAAGAGGAACGTCTGATTGAGGGCGGCCGTGCTGACGGCCAGCTTGCCGGACGGGGTGTCCACGAGGGTGGGCGCGGCGATGCGCCCGCTGGCGCAGCCCGCGCAGGCGAGCACGGCAAGCGAGCTCGCGATCACGCTCCATGGCGTCACTGTCGGTCTCCGGTCATGGTGGGCGTGGAGTTGCGGCCGGCCGCGCCCCGCTCGGTGCGCGGCCTCCGGGATCCCGGCGCCGCCGGCGGCGCCGGGCCGGCAGCCTCAGCCGCCGATCAGGGTCTTCAGCACGGTCCCGATCAACGTGCCCGTGTAGGTCCCGCCGACCTCGGCAATCCCCTTCATGGTGTTGAAGAACGACTCGCTGTTCTGCGTCCACCACTGCGACGAGCACTCGGTGCCGCTGACCTGCTCCATCCGGAACGAGACCTCCTGCGACGGGTTCTTGTAGACCACGGCCATCACGCAGCCGATCTCGGCGAAGGAAAGATACTCGCAGGCATTGGCGATGTCGTCCTCGCCGTTGCCGTTCCACTGGATCAGCCAGCCGCCGTTGTTGCCGCAGTGCTGGCTCGGGTCGACGATCTCGGTGGTCTGGCCCTCGACGGTCACGGTCGCCGGAAGCGTGCTGTAGCGCGCGGCGTCCGGGTCGATGGTGTTGCCGCCGAGGGAGATCGTGTCCTGCGTCAGGTTGACGACCACGATATCGGTGGCGGCCTGGGCAGTGCCGGCGGCGAAGATCACGGCGGCAAGGGCGGCGATTGCTTTCTTGTAGAGCGACATGCGGGATTTCCTTTTCTAGACACGCACGGTTTTTGTCGTTTGTCTTGAAATAATACCCAAGGAGAATGACAGCCGTACGACAGCCGCGGCCCGGTCAGGCGGTGTGTTCCCAGGGCAGCGGCAGCTCGTTCATCACCGCGGCGATCGCGTCGCGGCCCGCCCGCCCGCCGGCCCGCACGACGAGGCCGCGGCTCTTGTCCTCCACCACCTCGACGGAGGCGTCGACCCCGGCCTCGCGGAGCGCGCCGGCATAGACCCGCTGGATCGCCCGCTTGCGGAGCGCCGGCTTGAACACCTTGCCGACGGCGGTTTTCGGCAGCGTGTCGACGATTTCGAGGTGCTTGGGCACCGCGGCGCGCTCGGGGATATGGGTGCGGGCGTAGTCGATCAGCTCGGCCTCGGTCGCGGTCGCGCCGTCGCGCAGCTCGACATAGACGCAGGGGAGTTCGCCGGCGACCGCGTCGGGCTGCCCGATCGCGCCCACGAGCGCGACGTCGTGATGCCCGCACAGCGTCTCCTCGATCACCCGCGGGTCGATGTTGTGCCCGCCGCGGATGATGAGGTCCTTGAGCCGGCCGGTGATCCAGAGATAGCCGTCCGCGTCGATCCGGCCGAGATCGCCGGTGCGCAGATAGCCGCCGGGATCGGTGAACACGCCGAAATTCCGCTCCTCCTCGCGATAGCCGGGGAAGACGCCGGGCGCCTCGATGCAGATCTCGCCGATCTCGTCCACCGCGCATTCGCGCTGCACCGTGCCGTCGATCGCGCAGTCGAGGATGCGGACATGGGTGTAGGGCACCGGCAGGCCGACGGAGCCGATCTTGCGCTCGCCCTCGGGCGGGTTGATCGACACGAGGCAGGTCGCCTCGGTCATGCCGTAGCCCTCGAGGATCTTGACCCCGCAGGCCTTCTCGAAGCGGCGGAAGAGCTCGACCGGCAGGGGCGCCGACCCGCAGAGCGCGTATTTGAGGCTGGAGACGTCGTGCTTGACCGGCCGCTGCATCAGCGCCGAGGCCGCCGTCGGCACCATCACCATGAAGGTGACCCCCCAGCGCTCGATCAGCGCCCAGAAATTGTCCATCACGCCCTCGCCGCGATAGCCCGCCGGCGTCGGCAGCACGAGATGCGCGCCCGAGGCGAGACACGACATCAGCACCGGATAGGCGCCGAGCACGTGGAACATCGGCAGCGGGCAGATCAGCACGTCCGTCGGCCCGATGAAGTCGAGCGCCGGGATCAGCCCGTTGTAGAGCATCCCGTCCTGGCGGTGCTGCGCCACCTTCGGCAGGCCCGTGGTGCCGCCGGTGTGGAAATTGGCGGCGATCCGCGAGGACGGCCCCTCGGCGAAGGCGAGGCGGTCGCCCGGCTGCCCCGCGAGCCCCTCCTCGAAGCCGATCACCCGCTTGGAGTGCCGGATCTCCAGCTTCGGGCGCAGGAACGGGATCACCCAGGACAGCGGGGGCGCCAGATACCGCTTGAGGTCGACCTCGACGATCGCCTCGAGGTCGGGGGCGAACATCGCCGCCTCGTGGGCCTTCTGCGCGAGATCGGTCTTCGGGAAGGGCGCGAGGCTCACCAGCACCTTCGCCCTCGTCTCGCGCAGCAGCGAGGCGATCTGCTCCACCTCCATCAGCGGGTTCATCGGGCAGACGACGCCCGCGGTCAGCGCGCCGACCAGCGCGATCACGGTCTCGTTGCAGTTGGGCATCAGCAGCGCCACCCCGTCGCCCGGGCCGACGCCGAGGTCGCGGAAGAGGTTGGCGGCGCGGGTCACCCGGTCGTGCAGGCCGCTCCAGTCGAGCGTCTCGGCCCGGTCCTTGGGCCCCGAGCGGATCTGGAAGCTGAGCGCCGGGCGATCGGCATGCACGGCGGCCGTGGACGACAGCATCGCGTAGACCGTGGCCGCGGTCATTCGCGCCTCGAACGGCACCTCCTCGACCGCCGCCTTCTCCGCGGCCGTGCTCCAGACGACGCGCTCCGAGCCCATCCGATCCTCCTGCGTTTCCCTGCGCCACCATATGGCCACGCCGCGCCCGCCCGCACAACGCCGCCGGGCGACCCCGCGGCTGCGGCGGCCCCGCGGCCGTGCTAGCCTCGGCAAAAGTGGCCCGCTGGCGGAGGAAGGCGATGGCGGAAGCGGAACCCGGAACGCCCGGCGACGATCTGGTGCTGTTCACCCACCCGATGTCGCGCGGGCGGATCGCGCGCTGGATGCTGGAGGAGGTCGGCCGCGCCTACCGCACCGAGATCGTCGATTACGGCCCGGCGATGAAGGCGGAGCCCTACCGCGCGGTCAACCCGATGGGCAAGGTGCCCGCGCTTCGCCACGGCGACGCGGTGGTCACCGAATGCGCGGCGATCTGCGCCTATCTGGCCGACGCCTTTCCGGAGGCGGGGCTCGCGCCCGACCCCGCCAGCCGCGCCCGCGGGCCCTACTACCGATGGCTGTTCTTCGCCGCCGGCCCGCTCGAGCAGGCGGTGGTCAACACGATGCTCGGCTTCGAGATCGGCGACGATCCGAAGCGGCGCGGGCAGTCGGGCTATGGCAGCCTCGAGGCCGTGCTCGACACGCTGGAGGGCGCGCTCGAGGGGCGGGAGGTCGTCCTCGGCGACCGGTTCAGCGCGGCCGACGTCTATCTCGGCTCGCACGTCATCTGGGGGCTGCAGTTCGGCACGATCCCCGCGCGCCCGGCCTTCGAGCGCTACGCCGAGGGGCTGCGGAGCCGTCCGGCGGTGATCCGCACCAACGAGATCGACGACGCGCTGCTCGCGAAGCACCCGGTCCCGGCGGGGTGAGCCCGACCTATTCCGCCGCGAGGCCCTCGGTGAACTGGAGCCGCGCGAGGCGGGCGTAGAGCCCCTGCTCGGCCACCAGCTCGTCATGGGTGCCGGTCGCCACCACGCGGCCCTCGTCGAGCACCACGATCCGGTCGGCCCGCTTCACGGTGGCGAGGCGGTGCGCGATCACCAGCGTCGTGCGCCCGGCCGCGAGGCGGTCGACGGCGGCCTGCACGGCGCGCTCGGATTCCGCGTCGAGCGAGGACGTCGCCTCGTCGAGCAGCAGCACGGGGGCGTCGCGCAGGATCGCGCGGGCGATCGCGATGCGCTGCTTCTGGCCGCCCGAGAGCAGCACGCCGCGCTCGCCGAGCCAGGTCGCGTAGCCCTCGGGCAGGCGGGCGACGAAGTCGTGCGCCGCCGCGGCCTTCGCCGCCTCGACGATCTCGTCGTCGGTCGCGTTTGGCCGGCCGAAGCGGATGTTGGCCGCCACGCTGTCGGCGAAGATCACGGGCTCCTGCGGCACGAGGGCGAGCCGGGAGCGCAGGTCGGTCGTGCGCAGCCGGTCGACCGGCACGCCGTCGAGGGTCACGCGGCCCGAGACGGGGTCGTAGAAGCGGAGGATCAGCTGGAAGATCGTCGTCTTGCCCGCGCCCGAGGGGCCGACGAGCGCCACGGTCTCGCCCGGCCGCACCTCGAAGCTGACATCGCTGAGCGCCGGCTGGTCGGGCCGGGTCTCGTAGGCGAAGGCGACCCGGTCGAACCGGATCTCGCCGCGCACCGGCTCGGGCAGCGGCAGCGGGTCGGCCGGCTCGGCGATCGGGTTCTCCATCGCGAGGATCTCGACGAGCCGCTCGGTGGCGCCCGCGGCCCGCTGCAGCTCGCCCCAGACCTCGGAGAGCGCGCCCATCGCGCCCGCGGTGAAGACCGCGTAGAGCACGAACTGCGCCATCTGCCCCTCGGTCATCTCGCCGGAGAGCACGTCGCGCGCGCCGATCCAGATCACGCCCACCACCATGGTGAAGGCGAGGAAGATCACGATCGCGGTCAGCAGCGACCGGGCCGCGATCCGGTCGCGCTGGGCGACATAGGCGTCCTCGACCTTGCCGGTGAAGCCGCGCCTGGCCTCGGCCTCGTAGGTCATCGCCTGCACGGTCTGCGCCGCCTGCAGCAATTCGCCCGCGAGCGCCGCGCTGTCGGCCACGAGGTCCTGCGCCCGCCGCGAGAGCCGGCGCACCCGCCGCCCGAGGATCAGGATCGGGAACACCACCGCCGGCACGATCAGGAGCGTGATCGCCGTCAGCTTGGGCGAGGTGACGAAGAGCATCGTCACGCCGCCGAAGAGGATCAGCGTGTTGCGCAGCGCGATCGAGGCGGTCGAGCCGACCACGCCCTGGATCACCGCGGTGTCGGAGGTGAGCCGGGTCAGCACCTCGGCGGTCATCAGCCGCTCGTAGAAGGCCGGCGACATGCTCGCGACATGGGCGAAGACGCCGTTGCGGATGTCGGCGATCACCCGTTCGCCGAGCAGCGTCACCAGATAGAACCGCAGCGCCGTGGTGACGGCCAGCGCCAGCGCGACGCCCACCAGCGCGAGGAAATACTGGTCGATCAGCTGCGCGTTCTGGATGTCGAAGGCGTCGATCACCCGGCGGAGCGCCAGCGGCAGCACGAGGGTGAAGGACGCGGCGAGCAGGAGCGCCACCGCAACGCCGACCATCAGCCAGCGATAGGGCCTGAGGAACGGCCAGAGGCCGCGCAGCGCGCCGACGCGCCTCGATTTCGGCCGATCCTCCGGCCGGCTGTCTGCGGGTTGCTCAGCCACGGGCCCTCGCCACGACGTTCGCCCTGCCCCTAGCAGCGGGGCCGGACACAGGCAAGCGACCCGCCCGCCGCACGTCCGCCCGGGGATAGACCGCGCAAATGCGACATTTCGCGTCGATCCCTCGGCAGAACGCTCCGGGCGGGCGGCGCACCCTTGCGGTCCGTGACCCTGCCCGACGGATCCCGATGAGCGCGCTCGTCTCCTTCGCCGCCCTCTTCCTCTCGATCGCGCTGGTGCAGCTCGGCTCGGGCTCGCTCGGGCCGCTCGACGCGCTGGCCGCGACCGCGCGCGGCTTCACCACCGCCGAGATCGGGCTGCTCGGCTCGGCGCATTTCGCGGGCTTCTTCGCCGGGTGCTGGCTGGCGCCGCGGGTGATCGGCGATGTCGGCCACGCCCGCGCCTTCGCCGCGGCCGCCGCGATCGGGGCGACCGGCGCGCTGCTGCACCCGGTGCTCGAGGGGCCGCTCGCCTGGGCGGGGCTGCGCCTCCTCACCGGCATCGCGATCGCCACCGCCTATACCGTGGTCGAGAGCTGGATGCAGGCGAAGATGGAGAACCGCAACCGCGGGCGCATCTTCGCGATCTACCGGCTGACCGACCTGACGGGCCAGATCGCCAGCCAGGCGCTGATCGCGGTGCTCGATCCGGCGAGCTACGCCGCCTACAACATCGTCGCGGTCTTCTGCTGCCTCTGCCTGCTGCCGCTCACGCTGACCAAGCAGCTTCCGCCCGTGACGCCGCGCCCCCCGCGGCTCGATCCCCGCCGCGCCCTCGCCCTCAGCCCGAGCGCCTGCGCCGGCGTGATCGTGGCGGGGGCGACCGGCGCGGCCTTCCGCATGGTGGGGCCGGTCTACGCGATCGAGGCGGGGCTCGGGCCCCTCGGCATCGCCACCTTCCTCTCGGCCGCGATCGTCGGCGGCATGGCGGCGCAGTATCCGGTCGGCTGGATCGCCGACGCGTTCGACCGCCGCGCGGTGATGATGGGCAACTCCGTGCTCGCCACGCTCTGCTGCCTCGGGCTGGTCGCCTGGATGACGCCCGAGAGCCCGGCCTCGCTCTATCTCGGCGCCTTCGTGTTCGGCGCGACCGCCTATCCGCTCTACTCGATCGCCGCCGCCTACGCCAACGACCACGCGCCGTCCGACTTCGTGGTCGAGCTGAACGCGGCGCTGATCTTCTTCTTCTCGCTCGGCGCGATCGTCAGCCCCTACGCCTCGGCCGCGCTGATGGCGGCCGAGGGCCCGGCGGCGCTCTTCGGCTTCATCGCGGCGGCGCATCTGGCTCTCGGCGCCTTCACGCTCTACAGGATGACGCGGCGCGCCTCGATCCGCCCGACCGCGCCCTACCGGTACCTGCCGCGCACCTCGATGGTGCTCGCGCGCCTGTTCAAGCGCCCCGCGCCGGAGACGCCCGCGCGCGCCGATGAGAAGGAAACGCACGGCCGATGAAGCTCTATCATTCCGGCACCTCGCCCTATGTCCGCAAGGTGATGGTCACCGCCCATCTCGCGGGCCTCGCCGACCGGCTCGAGCTCCTTCCCGGCAGCGGCACGCCGCTCGAACCCAACGAGGCGACCGTGTCCGCCAACCCGCTCGGCAAGGTGCCCGCGCTCGTGACGGAGGGCGGCGAGACGCTCTACGACAGCCGCGTGATCACCCGCTATCTCGACGCGCGCGCGGGGGCGGGGCTCTATCCGGAGGGCGAGCCGCTCTGGCCGGTGCTGGCGCGCGAGGCGCTGGCCGACGGGATCATGGATGCCGGCATCCTCGCGGTCTACGAGGGGCGCCTGCGCCCCGAGGAGCTGCGCTTCGCGCCCTGGGTGCAGAGCCAGCGCTCGAAGATCCAGCGCGCGCTCGGGGTGCTGGAGGGCGAGGCCGGCCGCTTCGGCGAGGCGCCCGACGCGGGCCAGGTCGCGGTCGGCTGCGCGCTCGGCTATCTCGATCTCCGCTTCCCGGACATGGCCTGGCGCGAGGGGCGCCCGGCCCTCGCCGAGTGGTTCGAGCGCTTCGCCGCCCTGCCCGCCATGCAGGCGACCGCGCCGGCGTGACGCGCCCGCCCCCGGCCGCCCGCCGCTAGCCGAAGGTCTCGCGGAGGGTCCGCGCGACCGCGCCCACCGCGCGCTCGACGCTCGGGCGCACGAAATCGGCGAGCTCGGAGATCAGCGCGCCGCCGACCTCGGTGGCGGCCGGCCCGATCGCCTTTTTCGCGAGGTGGGTCAGGCCGTCCTTCAGCGCGGCGCGGATCGTGTGGTTGGGCTTGAGCCCCGCCTCGATCATCGCCGCGCGGAAATTCTCCTGCTCGCCGGGCGTCATCAGCGAGTCGACGAGAGCCGCCAGCGCGGCGGGCTTCAGCTTGACCAGCGCGCTGTCGAAGGAGGCGTCGGTCAGATGGCCGAGCTCGCGCACCCGCTCGCGCATATGCGCCTGGATCACCGGGTTCTCGATGCCGAGCGCGATGTAGGCGCCGTCGAGCACGAAGCCGCGCGGCCGCGCGATGGCGTCCTTCACCTGCGTGTCGAGCGTCGCGTCGCTCAGCTCGCCCCGGATCTCGAGATCGAACAGCAGGTTGCGCGCCTTGGCCCGGGTGATCCGCAGCGCCGTCATGAGATCGTAGAGCGAGGCGTCGCGCGCGATCACGCCGGCCTTGCGCATCGCGGCGAAGATCACGAGGTCGGTTTCCCGGCTCGGCAGCGCGCCGAAGGCGGGCGTCGCGTAGCCGGTGAAGACGTCCTTCAGCAGCGCCTTCGCCGCCTCCTCGCTCAGCCTGTCGACCGCGCCGATGTTCATGGCCTGCCCCCCGATTCGAACCGCGCGGACAGGATAGGGGGCGAGCGCCCGCCCGTCGCGCGCGCGAGGCGGGGAGCGCGCGCCCGGCGCCTCAGGCCGGCGCCGTCGCGGGCAGCGCGAGGCCGAGCGCCTCGCCGAACGCCGCCGCCCC
>CAZWDE010000097.1:0-10451 GCA_964632555.1 uncultured Limibaculum sp. | reverse complement strand
AGCCGCTTGAAGAAGAACACCTGGTCGGCGAGCTCGAGCGGATCGCCGTGGCGCAGGTTGATCTCGAGCTGCGCCGCGCCGCCCTCCTGGATCACCGTGTCGATGTCGAGCCCGAGCGCCTCCGCGTAGTCGTAGATGTGCTCGATGATCACGTCGTACTCGTCGACCGCCGCGATCGAGTAGGCCTGCGCGCGCTGCGCGCGCCGGCCCGAGCGGCCGAGCGGCGGCTCGAGGGGGTCGTCCGGGTCGGTGTTGGGCTTCGTCAGGTAGAACTCGAGCTCGGGCGCCACCACCGCGCGCCAGCCGCGCGCCTCGTAGAGCCCGACCACCCGGCGCAGCACCGAACGCGGCGCGTAGGGGATCAGCCGGCCGTCGCGGTCGGTCACGTCGTGGATCACCTGCACCGAGCGGTCGTTGGCCCAGGGCACCGCGCGGGTGGTGGCGAGATCGGCGCGCAGCTGCAGGTCGGCGTCGATGTCGTAGTCGGCGAAGTGCGAGATGTCGGGGTACTCGCCCGTGATCGTCAGGAAGAAGAGCGAGGTCGGCAGGTAGATCGGCCGGAAGAGCGCGAACTTGGAGGCCGGCATCACCTTGCCGCGGCCGATCCCCGCGAAATCGGGCGTGACGCATTCCACCTCCTCGACGCCGTGCTCGCGCAGCCATTCGGCGAGCTGGATCTCGGTGCGGATCGTGGCGTTGGGGGAGACGTCGAGGCTGATCTCGGGGCCGGCGGTGGGGCGTCGGAGACCGACGAACGTGCTGATCGGTTGGGAGGCGTCGGACATAAAGCCCCGTCGGGTGGTTGCGGTGGCCGGAGCCTATCACGCCGGCGAAGCCGGCAAGCGGAAAATCGGCGCGCCGCCCCGCCGCTCATCGCTTGACAGCCCCGGTGGCCGGCGCGAAGCAGGGGCGGTCAATCGTTTCGCGGGAGACCTTTCGATGCGCCCCACCGCAGGACCCGTCGCCGCGCGCCGCGCGGACCCCGCCGCCGCGGCGCGGTCGCGATGAGCGGCCCCGACACCGCGGCCGCGGACGGCGAGGCGCTCCGCCAGATCGCCCGCGCGGTGCTGGTGCCCACCGTGGCGGCGATGATGGCGGACGGCACCGCGGCCGACGACGAGGTCGCCCAGCTCAAGCTCCTCTGCGCCACCAGCCCGATCTTCCGCCCCCTGCCCGTCTCGGTGACCACCGATCTCGTCTTCGACGTGATGCAGGAGATCCGGCGCGACGGCCCGGCCGACGCGATCGGCCGCGCCGCGCAGGCGCTGACGCCGCCGCTCCGCGAGACCGCGCTCGCCTTCACGCTCCGGATCGCGCTCGCCGACGGCACGCTGGCGGACGACGAGAAGGAGGCGCTGCTCCACGTCGCCGAACGGCTCTCGATCGCCGACGAGGTGTTCGCCCGCATCCTCGAGGTGGTGCGCATCATGCAGCGCGGCCCCGCGCCCTAGGCGCGGTCGGCGTCGCCCAGCCCCGCCGCCACCGCCGCGCCGCAGCGCTGCGCGAGCTCCTTGCGGTCGGCGCAGTCGGCCGGGCGCACGGGCTCGTGGAAGACGATCTCGGCCGTGCCGCCCCGCGAGCGGCAGGCCACCTGCCAGATATGCCACTCGAAGCCCATGCTGCCCCACCAGCCGTAGAAGTTTTCCGGAAGGCCCGAGCCCGGCGCCGGGCGATAGCGCAGCGTCACCGGCTGCACGAGCAGGTCCTCGCCGTGCCCGTCGTGGTGGAAGGCGGCGAAGAGCGAGGACTTGAAGGGCAGCACGCGGAGCCCGTCGGTCGAGGTGCCTTCCGGGAAGATCGCGATCACCTGGTCGGCGCGGATGCGCTCGAGCAGCGCCTGCTCCTGGCGCTTGGCCTCGGCGCGCCGCCGCTCGATGAAGATGGTCCCGGTCACGCGCGTGATGAAGCCGACATAGGGCCAGGTCGCGACCTCGGCCTTGGCGACGAAATACATCAGCCGGCAGGACCGGAGCGCGAAGATGTCGAGCCACGAGCTGTGGTTGGCCACCAGCGCGCCGCGCCGGATCGGGCGGCCGCGCACCACCCGGCGGAGCCCGAGGGCGCGGAGCCCGATCCGGCTCCAGGCCCGCGCGACACCGAAATGGAAGACGACGAGCCGCCCGGCGCCGCGCCGCCCGAGCAGCCGGCGCAGCGTGTGCCCCACGAGAAAGAGCCCGAGGCAGAGCGCGGTGAGGGCGACGAAGCCCCCGACGCGCACCGCGCCGCGCGCGCGCTCGACGGCCGTGAGCGGCGGGAGGACCGGCGGCTCCGCCTCGTTCCACGGCGTGATCACGTCGGTCATGGAGAGACCGGCTATCCCAGGATGCGGTCGACCGAGCCGCCGCGCTTGCGCGAATAGAACTTGCGCACGCTCTGGACCATGCGCGCGGTGTCCATCAGCAGGCAGACATCGACGGTGTTGAAGTCGTGGTCGATGAAGGCGCCGTCGCCGACATAGCCGCCGATGCGGATATAGCCCTTGATGAGGGCGGGGATCTGGCGCATCGCCTCGCGCCTGTCGACCTGCTCGGGCGGCAGGATCGCCATCTCGGCATAGCTCGCGGGCAGCGCGCGCACGCGCAGGTCCTCGGGCGCGAGATGGTTGTGGTGGAGATAGCTGAGCGCCTGGGCGATCGGGGCGGTGGAGCGGCCGTGGAAGCTCGCGACGCCGAACATCAGCCCGACCTCGTGCTCGACGACATAGGCGCCGAGCCCCGACCAGAGAAGATGCATCCCCGCGCCGCCGCGGTAGTCGGCATCGACACAGGAGCGGCCGAGCTCCAGCGTCTCGCGCGGATAGGCGTCGAGCTTCGCGAGGTCGTATTCCTGCGCGCCGTAGAAGCCGATCCCCGCGCGCGCGCGGTCTCCGCGCATCAGGCGGTAGACCCCGACGACGCCGCGCTCCTTGTCGGCGTCCGTGCACTCGCGGTCGATCAGCAGCAGGTGCTCGAAATAGGGGTCGAAGCGGTCGCTCTCCCGCCGGGTGGCGCGATCCTCGGGGCTCGGGGTGGCGCCCATCTCCTCCACGAAGACCCGGTAGCGCAGGCGCTGCGCCGCCGCGACGTCCTCGTCCGTCTCGGCCAGGCGCACCGTGAAGCGGCCCGCGTCGATCTTCATGGAGGAGATCCTTTCCGCAACCACGCGTGCGACCGCCTGCGCCGGTGCCGCGCAAACCGCGGGGACCATAGTAACCGCTCGGGCGGCGCGCAACTGCGCCGTCGCGGCCCCCCGGCGGCGTCCGTCCGGGCATCGACCGGCGGCTGCGGACGGCGGCCGTCGCGCGGACCGTGGTGCGACGAAACGCGATCTTTGACATCGATCAAGTTCGCCGGCGTGGTCAGTAGCTATCGGGTTCGACGAGATCCAGGCGATCGAAGCCGAGGAACACGACCTTGCCTTCGTTCTCGAAATTCACCGTGACGCGCCGGTCGACCACGGATTGAACCTGGCCGATGCCCCAGTCGGGCCGGTCGGGATGGCGCACGAGGGCACCGACACCGAGGAGCTGCGACGACATGGACCAGATGCCATTCCGTTCGGACGATCGCGCCGACCGCCCGAGCCTAGGGCGCGAGGCCGATCTCGCGCAAGCCCTCGCCGCCCGCATCTGCCACGACCTCGTGAGCCCGGTCGGCGCGGTGGTGAACGGTGTCGACCTCGTGCGCGAGCTCGGCGGAGCGGCCGGCGGCGAGGAGCTCGAGATGATCGCGACCAGCGCCCGGCGCGCGGCCGACCTGCTCGCCTTCCATCGCCTGAGCTTCGGCGTCGCCGGCCCCGACAGCCGGCCGGTGGACCGGGCGAGCCTCGCCGCGATCCTCCGCGGGCATCTGGAGGGGCCGCGGATCGCCGTGACGGTCGACGGCCTCGACGGCCCGCCCCTGCCGCGCGGCGCGGCGCGCGCGGTCGCGCTGCTCGGCCTCTGCGCGCGCGGGCTCGTCGGCCTGCGCGGCCGGGTCGCGCTCGCGCTCGGCCCGGGTGCCGTCTGGCCCGTGTCCGCCGCGGCCGAGGGCTACGACGCCGCGCGCAAGGCGGCGCTGCTCGCCCGGCTCGCCGGGCCCGCGGGCGCGACGGAGCCGCAGGAGGTCGAGTTCGGGCTCCTGCCGCTCTGGGCCGAGACCGCCGGCGCGCGCGTCTCGGCGCGGGCCGAGGACGGCCGCGCGCTCCTGTGGCTGCAACCGGCCTGAGGCGCCGCCCCGCTCAGGAGGGGTCGGCGAGCGGCCTGAGCCGCCCGGCGTAGAGCCCGAGCTTCTCGCGATAGACGCGCGCGGCCCGGCCGAGATCGGCCTGCGCCGCCGC
Organism: uncultured Limibaculum sp.; assembly: GCA_964632555.1. Classification (GTDB taxonomy): domain Bacteria; phylum Pseudomonadota; class Alphaproteobacteria; order Rhodobacterales; family Rhodobacteraceae; genus Thermohalobaculum. The sequence goes on along the minus strand of CAZWDE010000097.1, from coordinate 6,155 downwards.
GTCGAGCGTGCGCACGAGCTTGGCCGGCTGGCCGAGCACCATGGAGCCGTCGGGGAACTCCTTGCCCTCGGTGACGAGCGCGTTGGCGCCCACGAGACAGTTGCGCCCGATCCGCGCCCCGTTGAGCACCACGGCGCCCATGCCGACGAGCGAGCCCTCGCCCACCGTGCAGCCATGGAGGATCGCGCCGTGCCCGACCGTGACGCCCGCGCCCACGGTGAGCGGGAAGCCCGGATCGGTGTGGAAGACGCAGCCGTCCTGCACGTTGGCGCCCGCGCCGATCTCGATCGGCTCGTTGTCCCCCCGAAGGACGGCGTTGAACCAGATCGACACGTCGGGCCCGATCCGCACGTCGCCGATCACCCGCGCGCCGGGCGCGATGTAGACCTGGCCCTCGGGCAGCGAGGGCGCGCGATCGCCGAGCGCGTAGAGCGTCATGCGCGCCGCCCCCGCCGGCGGTCGAACTCCGCCTCGAGCGCGCCGACGGTGGCGACCAGCCGGGTCTGACGGGTCCGCCGCAGCCGCTCGGCGGCGACGATGGTGCGGATTTCCCCGAAGCAGTGCCCGAGATCGTCGTTCACCAGAACGTAGTCGTACTCCGCCCAGTGGCTGATCTCGTCGCGCGCCTTGGCCATGCGCCGCGCGATCACCTCCGCGCTGTCCTCGGCGCGGGCGTGCAGCCGGCGCTCGAGCTCGGCGATCGAGGGCGGCAGGATGAAGACCTGCACCACCGACGGGCCGAGCTCGGACTCGCGAAGCTGCTGCGCGCCTTGCCAGTCGACGTCGAAGAGCACGTCCCGCCCGGCCGAGACGGCCGCGACCACCGGCGCGCGCGGCGTGCCGTAGCGGTTGTCGAAGACGCGCGCGTGCTCGAGCATCTCGCCGCCCGCCACCATCGCCTCGAAGCGGGGATGGTCGACGAAGTAGTAGTCCCGCCCGTCGATCTCGCCCGGCCGGGGCGCGCGCGTGGTGGCCGAGACCGAGAGCTCGAAGGCGGGGTCGGCGTCGAGCAGCATCCGCGAGAGCGTCGACTTTCCCGCGCCAGAGGGCGAGGACAGGACGAAGAGGATGCCGCGTCGCCCCCCCTCGGCCGCGCCGCGCGCGCCCCGCCCGTCCGGCGCCGCCATCTCGTCCATCCGCGCTCCTCCGTCCGTGGCGGCCACCCTGCGCCGGCGCTCGCCCCGGGTCAACCGACCGGGGGCGGCCGGCGGGTGGCATGGCCCTTGCTGCTCGTCGCGGCGAGGTCAAGCGGAACGTGGAAATCGGGCCGCCAAACTGGTAAATTTTGGGGAAAAGGCATGACCGAGGATTGGGATGCGCGCATCGCCTGCTTCGACCTGGGACAGGAACGCTCTCGCAGGACCAGCGACATGATCCATCCCGAGATCAGAGCTCTCAGCGATTACTGGGAGAGCCTGCGCGCGGGCCGGCCGGTGCCCTATCGCGCCGAGGTGGACCCGCGGGACATGCGCTGCAACGCGCGCAACCTGTTCATCCTCGAGGATCTCGGCGCCGGCAACATCCGCTTCCGCCTCGCCGGCACCGCGCTGGTCGAGGCGTTCGGCATGGAGCTCCGGGGCATGAGCGCGCGCACGCTGATGGAGGGCCGCGCGCGGGAAAGCTTCGCCGCGCTGATCGAGGAGACGCTCGCCGAGCCCGGCGTCGGCTATGCGCGTCTCACCTCGACCCTGCCGGGCGGGGAGACCTGGGAGGTCCTGCTGCTGCCGCTGCGGAGCGATTTCGGGGCGATCGACCGGGTGCTCGGCGGGCTGGTGCCGGTCAAGGGCCGGGCGCCCGCGCCGGGCGACCAGCGGCTGCGGTTCCGCATCGAGGACATGACCATCCGCCCGGTGCCGACCGGCGCCGCCGAGGTCTCCGCCCCGGTGCCGATCGCGGGCTTCGCCGAGGGGCAGGCGCCGTTTCTCGGCCTGCCGGCGCCCCGCGAGCCGGGGCTGCGCGCCATCGAGGGCGGCCGCGCCGAAGGCACCCCGGCGCGCCCGACCCGGACGGCGCGGCCGCATCTGCGCATCGTCAAGGACGACTGAGGGGGCGGTGCGGCGGCCGGCCGCGGGCCTCCGTCACATCCAGCGCGCGATCATGTCGTGCTGCACGCGGGCCTGCGCGGTCTGGCGATAGACCGCGATCAGCTCGCGCATCGGCTCGGCGAGGCGCTGGAACCCCGAGAGGAACGCGACGAGCACGCCCACGGTGGTCTCGCCCTGGATCGCGAGCCAGCCGCCGAAGCCGAGCACGAAGAGCGGGCCCGCCGCGGCGATCAGGTTGAGCACGCCCTTGAGCACGGCCTTCCAGACATGCGTCCGCATCCGGTTGGTGTAGATCCCGTCGAGGCGCTCGAGCGTCGGGCGGTCCTGGCAGGCCTTCTCCCGCGCGACGGCCTCGCCGAGGTCGCGCAGGCGGTCGAGACGCTCCTCGGTCAGCCGGTTGAGCCGGCGCTGGAGCGCCGGGACGATGGCGACCTGCGGCAACAGGACGAGGAGCGCGAAGCCGGCGATGCGCGGCTCGACCACGGCCATGTAGGAGAGCACGCCGAGCAGCGTGGCGAGGTTGTCGGCGGCCCGGCTCGGCCCCTCGCCGACGAAGCCGCCGAGACGGTCCGCCTCCTGGTTGACGATGGAGACCGCCTGACCCGGCTTGCGGTCCGCATTCTCGTGGATCCGCTGGCAGTAGAGCCCCATCAGATGCTCGCGGGTGTAGCGGATGGCGCTCTCGCCGAGCCAGCCCTGGTAGATCCCGAGAGCCGCCTTGGCCACACGGAGCGCGAGGATCGCGGCGAGATAGAACCCGCCGCACCAGAGCAGCATCTCGAGATTGCCGGGGGCGATCGCGTCGTCGATCAGCCGGCGCTGCAGCTCGATCGGCGCGACGGTGAGCGTGGCGACCAGCACGGCGAGCAGGCACGCGCCGATCTGGTGCGGTCCGCTCATGCGCCACACATAGACGCCGAGGCCACGGGCCGGGCTGTCGTCTCCGGTGCGGCGGACGGGGCGCGGGGCCGGCAGGAGCTCCGGCCGCGGAGGCACTTGTGACAAAGTCATGACAGCGCACCTAGGGCGCGGGGCGTCCGATGCGAGCCGCGAGCGCGAGGCTGTGAGCGAGATCGCCGTAGCCCGTGAACCGGCGCTCGTAGGCGAGGCCGAGCCGCCCGGCCGCGCGCCGCGCGGCGGCGTCGAGCGCGGGATCGTCGGTCTGGGCGAGATAGACGAGGCGCTCGTAGTGCCCGAAATACATCGGCAACAGCTCGGGATGGCGGTCGAGACCCATGCCGCGCCAGACCAGCGCGTCGAACTGCCGCGCGAGGAAATCGGTCAGGTAGAAGGCGGTGATCTCGCCGGCCTCGGCCCGCTCGGCGAAGCGCTCGACACCGTCGAAGAAGGCATAGCAATGCGGCCCGGGAATGCGCTCCACGCCCTCCTCGGCGCAGACCCGGTCGAGCAGCCCGCCGGTGCCGCAATCCGCATAGAGCACGAAGATCCGCTCGTAACCCTCTGTGCGCGCGCGACGAACCCGATCACGCACGGCCTCGGGGATGCGCTCGGGGCGGTTGTGCAGCTTCGCCGGCAGGCAGGCGAGCGCCATGTGCCGCCAGCCATTCGCCTCGGTGAGCGCCAGCACCTCGCGCGCCAGCGCCCCGCAGGCGATCAGCAGCACGGGCGCCGGCGCGGCGGGCTCCGCGCCCGCCTCGGTCAGCGTGTCGTCGTCGGGGATCGCCGGTCCGCGCGCCATCCCGAGAGAATGGGCGCGGGCCGGCGCCGCGCGCAAGGGGGTCAGTCGGCGCCGCGCAGGTGGATCTTCGCCGGATCGAGATCGTAGCTCCAGGGCAGGCCCGCGTTCTTCCAGCCGTTCACGGTGCGCCACGGGCCCTTGGGATTGCCCTTGTCGGTCGCGCCCTCGAAGCCGTCGACCACCACGTAGACCCGCTCGAGCCCGAGCCCCTCGAGCGCCTCGGCCGACGGCGCGCCGCGCGTGCCCCCCGAGCGGCACATCAGGATCACCGGCGCCGAGCGGTCGAGCCCCCGCGCCTCGAGCGCGCCGAGCACGCCGCTCGCGAAGTCGGGGTTCGGCTCCATCGCGAGGCGCGGCTTGGTCGGGTTGAACTTCGTCGGGTTCACGAGGAGGAACGGGACGTTGACGTCGACCATGTCGGTGAACCCGGTGAACATGATCTCCACGGGCTCGCGGACGTCGACGAAGAGCACGGCGTCGCCCCGCTCGGTCTTCATCTCGTAAGCTTCGCGGGCAGTGAGGTAGAGGCCCCACGAGGTCTGCCTGTCGGGGTCGGCCGGTTCGGGCGCGGCGGCGGCGGGCAGCGCGAGCGCCGCGCCGAGGGCAAGGGCGGCAAGGGTCTTCGAGAGCGTCATGGCGGGTCTCCCCTCAGTAGCTGATGACGACGGCGCCGGGCGCCGCGAACGCGCCGAAGACGAGATCGGGCGAGGAGATCTGCGCGCCCTCGATCAGGTCCTCGGCGGTCATGCCGGCGACGCGCATGCAGGTGCCGCAGACGAGGACGGTGTGGCCCCTCTCCATCAGCGCCGCGAGCTGCTCGGCGGCGGTGCGGCCGGAGGGGGCGAAGGTGCCCTGCACCGCGTCACGATCCGCCAGATGGACGGCGCGCACGTTGAGGAACACCGTCACGGCATGGCCGCGCTGGGCGGCGACGCCCGCCTGCGCGAGAGCCATGCCCGCGGTCCAGGCGTCGTCGCTCGTGATGTTGTAGAACAACGGCGCCTGCTCCTCGGCGAGCGCCGGGGCGGGCGCGGCGGCGGGCAGGCCGGCGGCGAGGAACGCGGCGAGCGCGCCCGCGCGGAGGCCCGTTCGGAGGACGGTGCGGCGGGACATGCGCGGCTCCTCAGAAGGACAGGATGCGCGTGGTCTCGCCGAGCAGGCGCGCGGCCATCTCCGGCGGCTTGGCGACGCCGACGCCCTCGATCAGCGCGTCCGCGCCGACGCCCTTGTTGGGCAGGTAGATCGCGCAGACCTCGACGGTGGCGCCCGCCTCGATGATCTTCGTCATGAGGCCCTGCGGGCTCATGCCGCGTGGCTCCTGGGGTGCGGTGGCGCTCTCGGGCGCGTCCTCGAGCGCGAGATCGCCGGCCGGGCCGCAGAGCAGGATGTGCAGGCTCGCGCCCTGTTGCAGCGCCTGCATCGAGAGCACCATCGCCATCAGCTGGGTCTGCGGATGGGGCGCGGCGAGCACGGTGACGAGGTCGGGCGCGGCCTCCTCGGCGGAGGCGCTCGGCGCGGCGGCGAGGATCGCGGCCAGCGCGAGGGCGGCGAGGCGCGTCGGTGCGAACTGGGGCATGGGGATCTCCGCTCCATTTCCATTCACGCATTCCTATGCGTGAATTCGTAAGCGGAGGTTAGGTGCGGAACCGTCGCCGATCCTTGACCGAGGTCAACGCCGCGAAGGAAAGCGGCCCCGGCATGCGCGGGACCGCCGGGAAGCCCGGCTCAGGCCGCGTCCTTCAGCGCCTTCATCTTGTCGTGCACGCTGCGGAACTGCTCGAGATGGTCGCGGAGCATCTTCTCGTCCTCGGCATTGTCCTCGTGCGCGATCGCCTGGCGGAAGGCCTCGAGCGTGCGGTCCTCGTGCTCCTCGAGGCTGGCGATCAGCCGCTCGCGCGTGTCGCCGATCGTGGCCATCAGCTTGCCGTAGAGCCCGCGCGCCGTCTCGACCATCGAGGCCGAGGCCGGCTCGCCGCCGAGCCGGTCGACCAGCGACCGCAGCTCGCGCGAAACCTTGTCCCTGAGCTGGGCGTGTTCCTTGAACGTCTCCACGAGATCCGTGTCGTTCAGCTTCGAGGCGGCATCGCGGTAGTAGCCGGCGCCGGCCTCCAGCACCGCGATGATCTCGTTGAGATTGTTGATCCGTTGCGACATTGAGTCCTCCTTTCCGGGTCCGTCGCCGACAAAACGGGACGCGGCGGAGAACGTTCCATGCGGCGGGCCCGCCGTCCGGGCCCGCAGCCGGCCCCGGTCAGGCGTTGGCGGCGAGCTGGTTGTGCCGGCGGGTGACGAGGGTCTTGGCGGTCTCCACCGCCACGGCGGCGTCGCGGCAATAGGCATCCGCCCCGATCGCGCGGCCGAACTCCTCGTTGAGCGGCGCGCCGCCGACCAGCACGATGTAGTCGTCGCGG
>CAZWDE010000096.1:0-10522 GCA_964632555.1 uncultured Limibaculum sp. | reverse complement strand
TCGCCGCGCCCGAGACCGCCAACAACGCCGCCTGCACCGGCTCCTTCGTGCCGCTCCTCACCCTCGGCATCCCCGGGAGCGGCACCACCGCGATCCTCCTCGGCGCGCTCGTCGCGCTCAACGTGCAGCCGGGCCCGCGGCTGATGACCGAGAGCCCCGAGGTGTTCTGGGCGGTGATCATCTCGATGTATGTCGGCAACGTCGTGCTGCTGATCCTCAACCTGCCGCTGATCCCCTACATCGCCCGGCTGCTCGCGGTGCCGCGCACCTTCCTGATCCCCTTCGTGCTCTTCTTCACGCTGATCGGCGCCTATATCGGGCAGAACAACGCGACCGAGCTCCTGATCCTCGTCGGCCTCGGCGTGGTCGCGACGGTGCTGCGCTTCGCCGACTACCCGCTGGCGCCGCTGCTCATCGGGTTCATCCTGGGCGGGATGCTCGAGAACAACTTCGCCCGGGCGGTGACGCTCGCCGACGGCGTGTCCTTCATGTGGGAGCGGCCGATGACGCTCGGGCTCCTCGTCTTCGGGCTCGCGCTGATCTTCCTGCCGGCCTGGCGGGCGCGCCGGGCCCGGCTCCTGGCCCGCGGCGTCGCCCAGGGCGACTGACGCGCCGGCGGTCAGCGCGGCAGCAGCAGGCTCGCCTTCAGCCCGCCGAGCGCGGCGCTCTCCTCGAGCGTCAGCGTGCCGCCATGGCTCCGCGCGATGTCGAGCGCGATCGAGAGGCCGAGCCCGACGCCCGGCCCCTCGTCCTGGTTGCGGCTCGCGTCGAGCCGCGTGAAGGGCCGGAGCGCCTCCTCGCGCCGCTCGGTCGGGATGCCGGGGCCGTCGTCCTCGATCGCGAACTCCAGCACCTTCGGCGTCAGCCGCACGCCCATGGCCACCCGCTGGCCGTAGCGCGCCGCGTTGTCGAGCAGGTTGGCCAGGCAGCGCTTGATCGCGTCCCGGCGCATCGAGACGCGGCCGCCGTCGCCGGCCTCGCGGCGCACGGAGAGGGCGAGGGCGAGGCCGTTGCGGCGGGCGTCGTCGGCCACCTCCTCGGCGAGCGCGGCGACGTCGACCGGCTCGGCGGGCTCGGCCGTCTCGCCGCGGGCGAAGTCGAGGAAGGCCTCGATCATGCGCTCCATCTCGGCGACGTCGCGGGCGAGCTCCTCGGTCTCCGGGCAGGGCGGCGCCACCGCCAGCGCGAGCTTCATCCGGGTGAGCGGCGTGCGCAGGTCGTGGCTGACGCCGCAGAGCATCGCCGTGCGCTGGCCGATCTGGCGCTCGATCCGGCGGCGCATGTCGAGGAAGGCCTGCCCGGCCCGGCGCACCTCCTCGGCGCCGCGCGGGCGGAACGGCACCGCGCGCCCCCGCCCGAAGGCCGCGGCGGCGCGCGCGAGCTCGCGGATCGGGCGGACCTGGTTGCGCAGGAACACCACCGCCACCGTGGTCAGGCCGATCGCCGTGCCGGCCATCCACACGAGCACGTGGTGCGGGTTCGAGGCGTTCATGCGCGTGCGGGGCACGACCGCCGTCAGCACGCCCCGGGCCGTCAGCACCCGGACGAAGGCGTGCTTGCGCACCGCCAGCAGGTCGAGCGCGGTCGGATGCGCGATGACCCGGGCGAAGGTCTCGACGATCACCGCGCCGGTCAGGTCGTAGAAGGCGCGGCGGGCGCCCGCCCGGATCTGGCCGGGCGGCTCGAGGCTCATGTCGAGGTCGAGCGTGCGGCTGATGCGGGCGAGGCGCTGGCGCGCGGCCGCGTCGTCCTCGGCCTCCTCGACCGTGCGGATCGCGAAGCCGATCTCGCGCGCCACCGAGCCCGCCATCTGCTCGGTCAGCGAATCGTAGTGGCGGCGGAAGAACACCGAGCCGACCACGCCTTGCAGCAGCAGGATCGGAATGAGAAGGATGAGGGCCGCCCGCCAGAACAGGCTCTTGGGGAGATACCGCTTGATCGCCGCGCTTGCCATGGCCGGACGCTACGCCCGGCCCGCGCCCCCGGCAAGATGACCGCGACGCGCGTGGCGCCCGGCGTGCGCCGCCTCACCGCGCCCAATCCGGGGCCGATGACCCACACCGGCACGCAGACCTATCTGCTCGGCGCGGGCCAGGTCGCGCTGCTCGATCCGGGGCCCGACGATCCGGCCCACAGGGCGGCGATCCTCGGCGCGCTCGCGCCGGGCGAGCGGATCGCGGCGATCCTCGTCACCCACAGCCACCGCGACCACAGCGCGGGCGCGCCTGCGCTGGCGGCGGCGACCGGCGCGCCGGTCACGGCCTTCGGGCCCCACGGCGCGGGCATGTCCGCGACCATGCGCGCGCTCGCGGCGGCGGGGGAGCTCGGTGGCGGCGAGGGCGCCGACCGCGGCTTCGAGCCGGACGCCACGCTCGCGGACGGCGCGACGCTCGGCGTCGGCGCGACCCGCATCGAGGCGATCCACACGCCGGGCCATCTCTCGAACCATCTCTGCTTCGCGGCCGAGGGCGTGCTCTTCACCGGCGACACGGTGATGGGCTGGTCGACCACCCTCGTCTCCCCGCCCGAGGGCGACATGGCGGCCTTCATGGCCACGCTCGACCGGCTCCGGGCCCGGGCGGCGGAGGGGCGCGACCGGCTCTACCTGCCGGGCCACGGCGATCCGGTCGAGGACCCGGCCGGGCTCGTCGCGCGGCAGATCGCGCACCGGCACGCGCGGGCCGAGGCGGTTCTCGCCGCCCTCGCCGCGACGGGCCCGGCGGACGCCGCGGCGCTGACGCCCGTGGTCTACCGCGACACCGATCCCGCGCTCCACGGGGCGGCCGAGCGCAACCTGCTGGCCACGCTCCTCTGGCTCGCCGAGGCGGGCCGTGTCGCCGCCGTCGATCCGCCCGGCCGGGCCATGCGTTTCGCGCCGCTCTAGCGCCGCCGGGTCAGCGCGGCCGCTTGGTGGTGCGCTCGGTGCAGATCTGGCGGAGCGCCAGCCATTCCGCGTCCGACAGCACCGGCTCGAAGGAGCGGCCCGCCAGCCCGTCGGCCTCGCGGGCGGCGTCGGCGCGCTCGCCGAGCGCGGGGTGCGAGGACAGATAGCGGAGCACGCCCGGCGAGCCGCCGTAGCGGTCGGCCATCCGCTGGAAGAACCCGCCGAGGGGCGAGCTCGGCAGGCCGGCCTCGGAGAGGATCGCGATCGCCTCGCGGTCGGCCCGCGCCTCGACCTCCTGCTGGTACTGCGCGTTCCGGATCGCCTCGGCGCCCGCGATCACCACCGCGACGCCGAAGACGTCGCCCACCAGAAGCCCGAGGATCCCCGCGGTGCCGGCCGAGCGCAGGACGCCCACCATCGGATCGCGGTGGACGACATGGCCGATCTCGTGCGCGAGCACGCCGGCCACCTCCTCGGGCGTGGCCGCGTCCTCGATCAGCCCGCGAAAGAGGATCACGCGTCCGCCCGGCACGGCGAAGGCGTTGATCATCGTGTGGTCGAAGACGGCCACCTCGAGCGGATAGGGAAGCTCGGTCGCGCCCTCGAGCCGGCCGCGCATCTTCGCGAGCGCCGCGAGGCCCTCCTCCTCGGCGCAGTAGGCCGGCGCCTCCTCCTCCTCGAAGCCGCCGAGCACGAGACGGAGCTGCTCGACCACGGCGTCCCCGAGCCGCCGCTCCTGCTCCGGCGGGATCAGCGGCGCGAGCCGCCCGGCGAGGTTGGGGATGATGACGAAGACGAGCGCCAGAACGGCGCCGAGCCCCGCGGCGCCGTAGACCAGCGCCTTGCCGATGCCCTTGCGGTCGGCCGGGCGCCGGCGCAGGTCCGGGCAGACCGCCTCGATCGCGCGGATCATCATCGGCTCCTCGATCACCAGCCGCTCGTCGCTCGCCAGATCCGGCACGATCTGCAGCGAGCGGTCCCCGCGGTCCGACACCGCGCGGAGCGAGGCGAGCGGCCAGTGCGCGATCGCGACCCCGTCGAACCCCATAATCACGAGGCTGCGCTCGCCGAAGCTCAGCATAACCGGCTGCGGGCGCGCGGCGACGCCGTCGAAATAGCGCCCCGGCGCCTCGAGCCGGGCGAATTTGCGGAGCGCGGTGCGAGACATCGCCGTGGCGCCTCAGATCCCCGCGCCGATGTCCACGCCGAGCGCGTCGGCGAAGCCGCCCGCCTCCCCGGCGCGCTCGCCGGCGCGCTGGCGGCTGTCCATCAGCGCGCCCGGATTGGTGATCGACAGCCCCTCGACCTTGGCCCGCAGGATCGGCAGCGAGATGAAGTTCTGGCTGAACGCGAAGGCGAGCGCGAGGATCAGGAGATAGGCGAAGAGCGCGGTCGCGATGATCGGCCAGGCGGCGATCAGGCTCTCGCGGTCGCCGCGCTCGACGAGCTGCGCCAGCGTCTCCGGGTCGGCGATCTGCCCGCCGACGGCCGCGAGCACGAAGATGATGACGAAGGCGACGATGCCGGTGCAGAGGCTCGTGGCCATCGTGCCGCCCATCCAGGTCCAGACCAGGCGCCCGGCCTCGAGGTCGTTGTCGAACTCGGTCTCGCCGAGCCGGCGGTTGGCCCAGAGGATCCGGAACGAGGCGAACTCGTAGCGCTTGAACAGGATCGTGAGCGCGAGGCCGCCGAAGCTCAGCACCAGCGTGCCGAGGAACCACGCGGCCGCGTCGTCCGGGTTCTCGACCAGCCCCCAGACGAGCAGCGCCCCGATCCCGCCGACGATGTAGAGCCACATCCACTGCGCGAAGAGCTCGCCCCAGCCGCCGTCCTGGTGGAATCTGAGGTCGCCGAAATAGGCGCGGTCGGTGATGTACTTGGCCAGCTTGTACTGCTGGTAGGGATAGGCGAGGCCGAGGGTCGCGAGCGTCAGCAGGCTGAGCAGCAGCGCCCGCCAGGTGTAGCCGAATGCGCCGGGCTCGAGCCCGAAGCGGATGCCGCGCCAGCGGGTCCGGGCCAGCACGTAGCGTTGCCCGCGATAGGTCGCGTAGAAGATGAAGGGCACGGTCGCCACCGCCGAGAGCTGCAGCACCACGGATTGCATGTTGGGATCGTCGCTGCCGAAGGACAGCCCGAGGAACACGAAGCCGAGATTGACCGCGCCGAGATAGGCGGCGAGCACGACGAGCGCGAGCAGGAAGCCGAGCAGCTTCTCGATCGGCCGCCCGGTGTATTCCAGCGGGTCGCCGTCGATCTGGATCGCGCCCCAGTAGAAGCGCCGCAGCCGGGTGACCATCCAGAACCGGTAGAGCCCCACGGTGAGGATCGTCAGGAACGCGGCCCGCAGCGCCACCCAGAAGAGCACGCCGCCGTTGGCGCCGAAGCGCGGGCGGATCGTCAGCTTGCGCCCCTCGCGCGCCTCGTAGGTGTCGGTGCGGGTCTCGGTCCGGTACCGCTCCAGTTCCCAGAATGGCAGGTTTCCGGCCTGATCCGTCATCGCGCGCCCCCGATCCGCCCCAGGTGCGCGAGTATGGCGCAAGCTGTCGTGCCTGTCACCGCGCGCTGTCGGCCCCGCGGCGATCCGGTCCGGGCCGGCTCGCCCGCAGGCCGCGGCCTCAGTGGAGCCGCGCTCCCGGAGCGATGCCGGGTCCCGGATCGGCGAGCACGATGGCGCCCTCGCCGTCGCTGAAGCCGAGCGTCAGCACCTCCGAGACGAAGGGGCCGATGCGGCGGGGCGGCAGGTTGACCACCGCCATCACGCGCCGGCCGGGCAGGTCCTGCGGGCTGTAGCGCTCGGTGATCTGGGCCGAGCTTTGCCGCACGCCGAGCTCGGGTCCGAAGTCGATCCAGAGCCGGATCGCGGGCTTGCGCGCTTCGGGAAAGGGTTGGGCGTCGACCACGACGCCGCAGCGGATGTCGACCGCCAGGAACGCCTCGATGCCGATCGAGGCCGGGCGGTCGTCGCTGTCATCCGCCGTCATCGTCCGCCCGACCCGCGCGCGCGGCCGGGGCTCCGTGACGGAGCCCCGCGCCTCGTCAGCCGTTGGCCTTTTCCGCCGAGTGCTTGAACTCGACGAGCGCCTCGTCGAAGCGCGACTTGATGATGTTGAACGCCTCGGTGTTCGCCTGCTGCGCCATCTCGGTCAGCTCGCGGAGGTCGCTCGACATCTTCTCGAACTGGCCCTGCAGCATCTCCATGTTCTTGGTCGCCTGGTCGGTGGACATCGGCTGGCTCTGCATCTCGAGCAGCTGGTCCTTCGCCTTGGCCAGGCTCTCCTCGACCAGCGCCACCTGGCGCTTGTAGAGCTCCTGGTAGCCCGCCATCATCGCCTTGTTGGCCTCGACGAGCGCCGCAACGTTCTTCTGGTGCGCCGTGACCATGGCATCGACGTTCATGCCCGGCATCTTGGCCGGATCGAACATCTTGTCGAACTCGGGCATCTTGAACAGGTCCTTCATCTTCTCGGCGTCGAAAACGAAGGGAAACTGCGCGTTGCTCATCGTGGTCTCTCCTTGCATCGGGTTCGGGTGACTCGGCTGCCCCGCATTTGCTGCACCGCACAAAACAAGTCAAGGGTAAACTTTGTGCGCCGCCGAATAAATCTGCCATCGCAACGCCGGCCGTCAGCCCGCGAGCTCCCGGCTCCGCGCCGCCGCGGCCGCCACGGTCCGCGCCATCAGCGGGGGCAGCTCGGGCATCAGGACGGCAAGGCCCGCCGCCGTGGTCCCGCCCGGGCTCGTCACGGCCTCGCGCAGCGCCGCCGCGGTCTCGGGCGTGGCCTCGGCGAGGGCGCCCGCCCCGGCGACCGTGGCGCGGGCGAGCCGCATCGCGAGGTCGGGCGCGAGGCCCTCGGCCTCGCCCGCGGCGGCGAGCGCCTCGATCAGGTGGAACACATAGGCCGGCCCCGAGCCCGAGAGCCCGGTCACCGCATCCATCTGCGCCTCGCTCTCGAGCCGCACCGTCTCGCCGACCGCGCCGAGCAGCGCCTCGGCGAGCGCCAGATGCGCCGCGGTCGTGGCGGCGTTGCCGATCAGCGCCGTGATGCCCCGCCCGATGGCGGCGGGTGTGTTGGGCATCGCGCGCACCACCGGGCTCGCCCGGCCATAGAGCGCCTCGAAGGCGGCGATGGGCGTCCCCGCCGCCACCGAGACGAAGAGCGTCGCGCCGCCGGCGAAGCGGGCGAGCGCGGGCGCCGCCTCGGCCATGATCTGTGGCTTGACCGCGATCACCGCGACGTCGGGCGCCTCGGGCTCGTGCGGGTTGATCTCGAGGCCCTCGCCGGCGAGCGCGGCGAGACGCGGCGAGGCCGCGGGCTCGATCACCGTGATCCGCCGGGGCGACAGGCCGCCCGCGATCCAGCCCTCGAGCATCGCGCCGCCCATGCGCCCGCAGCCGAGCAGCAGCAGCCGTCCCACGCCCGCGAGCGCCGGGTTCTCCGTCTCCATCCGCGCCTCCCCCGTTTCGGGCGAGGCTAGCAGAGGCGCGCGCGCCTCCGCCAGTGCTCCTCAGGCGGTGCCGTAGGTGCCCTCGATCGCGGTCTCCATCGCCCGCTCCGGCGCCTCGCCGCCCCAGCAGACCAGCTGGAAGGCCGGGTAGAACCGCTCGGCCAGCCCGACGGCGTTGTGGACCATCGCCTCGATCTGCTCGGGCGTCGCCTCCGCGTCGCCGGCGAGCGTCAGCCCGTAGCGGAAGGCGAGGAGCCCCTCGCTCGCCCAGTGGCTGAACGCGCCGGCCCAGATCCGGTCGTTGATCAGGTTGAGCAGCGCGTGGAAATCGGCGCGGCGCTCCTCGGCGGGCGCGAGCTCGAAGGTGCAGACGAGCCTCAGGAGATCGTCGCGGGCCGACCAGGCGAGCGTCAGCGAGTAGGTGCGCCAGACGCCCTCGATGGCCATCGCGATCTGGTTGTCCGCCACCCGGTCGAAATCCCAGGCGGACTGTTCGGCGAGGGCCTCGACGAGGTCGATCGGATGGATGTCGGCGGGGGTGGGGTCGTGCTCGATGAAGGTCATTGCCTCAGGGCCCACTTATTGTGGTGGCCCTGGGCGGCGAGGACCCAAGGTCCACCGAGGTTTGCCACAGATCGCTGTTATATGGTCTCGATCTACCAGATATCGTGTCATCGAATTCGGGCGATCTCAAGGCAAAACACCCCGGGTCGCAAAAGATTCACGCAAGCCCCTGGGCCGCCTTCGGCGCGCGGGCGCGCGGCGCCGTCAGAGGCGCTCGAGCCAGAGGCTCGATTCGGGCGCGCCGGCCGGCGGCGCCGGCACCGCCACGGGCACGCGGTCGCCGAGCCGGGTCCGCGCGTAGCGGCTGGCGAACCGGATCGCCGCGCCGCCGCCGGCCAGCCAGCCGCCGAGGCCGAGCTGCTCGGTGTAGCCGCGCCAGCGCCATGCCCCGGGATAGGGATCGGGCAGGAAGACGTCGTGGATGTGCACCAGCACCCCCGGCGCCAGCGCCGGCAGGATCCGGTTGAGCAGGAGATCGACGTCGGTGCCCTCCCAGAGCAGGTGCGAGCTGTCGAAAACGGCGATGTCGCCGGCCTCCAGCGCGGCGAAGCGCGGCAGATCGTCCGGAGACAGCAGCCGCCGCTCCCAGCCGACCGCGAGCCCGGCGAGATCGGCGCGCGGCGCCGGGTCGATGCAGACGATCGCGGCGGGCACGCCCCCCTCGGCCGCATCCGAGGCGGCGCGCGCGAGGAACCGCGTCGAATGGCCCGAGCCCACCTCGAGAATGCGCCGGGGCGCTGCCGCGCGGACGATCGCGTAGGCGGCGGCGCCGTCGAGCCCGGGGAACCAGCGCTGATCCCAGCGCGGCTCGGGCGCGGGGCCGCGAAACCCGGCGAGGCGGTCGCCGTGGCGCGCGATCTCGCCGAGCAGCGCCTCGATCGCCGGCCGCGCGGCGTCGAAGACGCGCTCGAGCTCGGGATAGCCGTCGGGCGGGGTCACGCGGTGCGCGTAGCGGAAGGGGCTGAAGAACCCCCGCGGCCGTCCGGCGAGGGTCGAGAGCCCGAAACCGAGGCGCCGGAGCCGCCGCCTCACGAGGGCCGCGTCCCGATGGCCACGGGACCGGTCGCCGTCACCGCCGGTTGATCCTGTGGCACGCGCTCCATCTCCTTTTGCAAAGCAGCATCCCGAAGCCCGGAGGAGACATGCCAAAGGACCAGGTCGTCGCCGTGATCCTCGCATTCGCCCGGCATCTCGAGCCCGAGGGCTCGACCGCGAGCGAGACAGAGATCGCGCGCGAGCGCAACTGGATCGACAGCGCCGGACGGCCGACGCAGGAGGGCGAGGACCTCGTGGCCGCGCTGGAGGAGCAGGGACAGACGCGCAGCGTGTTCCGCACAGTCCTCTGAACCGCGCCCGCCCCGCATGCGGTTGACACCGGGCCACGACGCGCCCGGCCGAGCATGGCCCGCAACCGGGCGTGATCTCCTCCCCCTCGCCGTCTCCACGGGATCTGATCCGACGATGCCGCGCTCGGCGCGCGTCACGGGCCGAGCCGCACGCAGACGGTGTGACCCGCCTCGCCGTGGCGCCCCGGATCACCCGGATGACGCCGGGCGGCTGACCGGCGGAGCCCGCCGGTCGCGCCCTGTCGAAGTGCGGGCTCAGAGGCCGTTGGGGTTGCCCTCGACGATCCGCCCGGTGCCGCCCACCTCGCCGTCCTGGATCCAGACGACCTCGTCGGCCGCGCGGCCCATCTGCCAGCAGTCCGGACCCTCGCCATAGTCGAAGCACATGGCGTCGCCCTCGATCGACCACTGGCCGGTGTAGCCCTCGCCGCGGATCGTGCCGTCCTCGGCGTAGAACTCGGTGTAGCGCCCGCTCGCGAGCATCGATCCCTCGACCGTGTTGCCCGAGACCGCGGCGCGGATCTCCGGCCCCGGCAGCGGCTCCGGGGTCTGGGCCGGCGCGAGGGCCGGCAGGGCGAGGGCGAGGGCGGCGGGAAGGGCGAGGCGGCGCATGGCTCGGTCTCCGGATGGCTGCGATGGCCGGAAGCCTAGCGCGCCGCCGGGCCGGGACCACGGGGCCCCCGCCGCGGGGGGCTCAGGCGAAGCCGTAGGCCTTCAGCGCCCCGAGGAGATCCTCCTGCCGGTCCTTCTTCTTCTCGGCCTTCTTGAGCTTGGGGACGAGCGCCGTCGCCTCGTCGGGGAAGCCACCGGCGGCGGCGACCATCAGCGCCTTCAGCGTCGGGACGTCGGCGATCCCGAGGAGCTTCGCCACCCTCGACGGGCTGCCCTTGAGGTTGGCCGCGGCCCGCTCGCAATGGACCTTCACGAACTCCGGTGTCTTGAGGTTGAAAAAGGGGTGCTTGTAGTTGAGATCGAGCAAGTTCCGGCATTCGCGGTCGGCGCCCGAGATGATGCCCTTCCAGTCCTTGTGACGAAAGTCGCCGCTCTCGGCGAGCTCGATGGCGCGCTTGCGGAGGCTGCTACTGATGTTGATCGTGTCCGGCCCGTCGGGCGAGATGAAACGCTCCCAGATGATCTCGTTGCTCGCGACACCGACCACCGCGATCATCTTGAGGTTCTCCAGGGATCTGTTGCGCTTCACGTAGGCCCAGAACGCCCGGCAGAGGGCGCTGTCGTCGAGGATCCCCTGAATGGTGTCGGGGTATGTCACGTTGCCGATCTT
>CAZWDE010000095.1:0-10541 GCA_964632555.1 uncultured Limibaculum sp. | reverse complement strand
CGATGAACGACGTGGAGTCCGCGGCGCTGACCGCCGGCGGCCACTCGGGCGGCAAATGCCACGGCGGCGGCGACGCCTCGGCGCTCGGGGCCGAGCCCGAGGGGGCCGGGATCGAGAACCAGGGCCTCGGCTGGATGAACCCCAACCAGAAGGGCGTCGCCAACCAGGCGATCACCTCGGGCCTCGAGGGCGCCTGGACCACCGAGCCCACCAGGTTCGACATGGGCTACTTCAAGCTCCTGTTCGGCTACGAGTGGGAGCTCAAGAAGTCCCCCGCCGGCGCCAACCAGTGGGAGCCGATCGACATCAAGGAGGAGGACAAGCCCGTCGACGCCTCCGACCCCTCGATCCGGCGCATGCCGATCATGACCGACGCCGACATGGCGATGAAGATGGACCCGGTCTACAACGAGATCTGCCGGAAGTTCATGGCCGATCCGGAGTACTTCCAGGACACCTTCGCGCGGGCGTGGTTCAAGCTCACCCATCGCGACATGGGTCCGAAGGCGCGCTACATCGGTCCCGAGGTGCCCGACGAGGATCTGATCTGGCAGGATCCGGTGCCGGCCGGGCCCACCCGGTGGGACATCGGCGCCGTCAAGCGCAAGATCGCGGAGAGCGGCCTTTCGACCGCCGAGCTGGTCGCGACCGCGTGGGACAGCGCGCGCACCTTCCGCGCCTCGGACCGCCGGGGCGGCGCCAACGGCGCGCGCATCCGTCTGGCGCCGCAGAAGGACTGGGAGGGCAACGAGCCCGCCCGCCTCGCCAAGGTGCTCGGGGTGCTCGGGCCGATCGCGGAGGCGGCGGGGGCCAGCCTCGCCGACGTGATCGTGCTGGCCGGCAATGTCGGGATCGAGCGGGCGGCCCTGGCCGCCGGCGTCGAGATCGAGGTGCCCTTCGCGCCCGGCCGCGGCGACGCGACGGAGGAGATGACCGACGCCGCCTCCTTCGCGCCGCTCGAGCCGATCCACGACGGCTTCCGCAACTGGCTGAAGCAGGACTACGCCGTCAGCCCCGAGGAACTGCTGCTCGACCGGAGCCAGCTGATGGGGCTGACCGCGCCGGAGATGACCGTGCTCGTCGGCGGCCTGCGCGCGCTCGGCGCCAACCACGGCGGCGCGAAGCACGGCGTCTTCACGGATCGCGAGGGCCAGCTCACGCCGGACTTCTTCGTCAACCTGACGGACATGGCCCACGAGTGGGTGCCGACGGGCGCCAACGCCTACGAGATCCGCGACCGGGCGAGCGGCGAGGTTAGGTGGACGGCGACCCGGGTCGACCTCGTCTTCGGCTCCAACTCCGTCCTGCGCGCCTATTCGGAGGTCTACGCGCAGGACGACAACCGCGAGAAGTTCGTGCACGACTTCGTCGCGGCCTGGACCAAGGTGATGACCGCCGACCGGTTCGACCTCGCCTGACCCGACGCGGCGCGGACGCCCCCGGCGGGGGCGTTGCCTGGCGCGGCGGCCCCGGCCGGCGCGCCGTCGCCCCGCAGCGCGGGGCCGCCCCGGTGGCCCGGCGTACGCTGACGGGGCGCGCAGGCTGGGGGTCCGGGGCCTCGGTGCCCGTCCTCCGGCGCGGGGGCCGCGAGATCCGGCCTCCCTGCGCGGCCGGGCGGCCGGCTCCGGCCCGGGGGCGCTATCGTGGGGCCTCGCCGACCCGCTCCCCCGACGTCGACCCGTCGCCGGCCTCACGGGCCACCGTTCCGGCGCCCGAGACCGCCTCGAAGCCCTCGAACTCGGGATGGCCGAGATAGAGCGGCGCGTTGCGCCCCGCGTCGCGGTGGGCGGCCCGGAACTGCTCGGAGCGCGTCCACGCCTCGAAGGCGTTGCGCGATGTCCAGACCGTGTGCGAGGCGTAGAGCGTGTGCGCCTCGGTCTCGGGGCCGCGCAGCAGGTGGAAGCTCTCGAAGCCCTCCATCTCCTTCAGGCGGCTGTCGCGGCCGCGCCAGACGGCCTCGAACTCCGCCTCGCGGCCCCGCACGACCCGGAACCGGTTCATCGCGACGAACATGGGTGCCTCCTCATCTCTGGCAGGTGTAGAGCGGCGTCACGGCGAGCGGCCGCGCGCGCGTGACGGCGACGGGCAGGCCGTAGACCTCGGCGAGGCGGTCCGCCGCCAGCGCCGTCTCGGGCGCGCCGTCCGCCACGACGCGGCCGCGGTGCATCAGCACGATCCGGTCGGCGAGCGCGGCGGCGAAGGTGAGATCGTGGAGCACCGCGAGGACGCCGGCGCCGGCGCGCGCGGCCGCGCGGGCGGCGCGGCCGACGGCATCCTGATGCGCGAGGTCGAGCCCGGCCGTCGGCTCGTCGAGCAGGAGCCAGCGCCCGCCGCCGAGCGCCTGCCCCGCGAACAGCTGGGCGAGCGCGCGGGCCATGTGGGCGCGCTGGCGCTCGCCGCCCGAGAGGCGGTGGACCGGGCGCTCGGCATGGCCCGCGAGCCCGACCGCATCGATCGCCCGGAGCACGATCCCGCGCGCCCCGGGGACCGGCACCTCGCGCGGCACCGCGAGGCCGACGAGCTCGCGCACCGTGAAGGGGACGCCGAGGGTCGGGGTCTGGTCGAGCACGGCGCGGGCGCGGGCGAGCGCGGCGGCGCTCATCGCGCCGGGGTCGCGCCCGTCCATCCGAACCCGCCCCGCCTCGGGCCGGAGCGCGCCCGAGAGGCAGGCGAGAACGCTCGACTTGCCGGCGCCGTTCGGCCCGATCAGCGCGACGGTCTCGCCGGGCGCGACGGCCAGCCCGACGCCCTCGACCACCCGGCGCCCGCCGAGGGAGACCGCGATGCCCTCCGCCTCAAGCATGGAGCCGCGCGCCGTGGCGCATCAGCAGCCAGAGGAAGAACGGGCCCCCGATCAGGCTCGTGGCGATGCCGATGGGCGGCTCGGCGGGCGGCACCGCGAGGCGGACCGCGAGGTCGGCCGCAAGGACGATCCCCGCCCCCGCGAGCGCCGCCGCGGGCAGCAGCCGGCGGTGCCCGGGCCCCAGCGCAAGCCGGACGAGATGCGGCGCGACGAGGCCGACGAAGCCGATCGGTCCCGCCGCCGCCGTCACCGCGCCGACGCCGAGGGCGGTCGCGACCGCAAGGCGCCGCTTCACGGCCTCGACCTCGACGCCCGCGTGGAAGGCCGCCCGCTCGCCGAGCTGGAAAAGGTCGAGCGCGCGGGCATGGGCGAGGAAGATCGGCGCCGTCAGCGCGGCGGCGGCGGCCGCCACGGCGACGAGGGTCCAGCCCGCTCCGCCGAGCCCGCCGAGGGTCCAGAAGGTGAGGTCGCGGAGCTGCTGGTCGTCGCTCGCGTAATGGGCGACGCCGATGACGGCGACCGCGATCGCGTTGATCGCGACGCCCGCGAGGATCAGCGTGGCGACCGGGGTCTCGCCGGCCCGCCGGGCGAAGGCGAAGATCGCGGCGATCACCGCGGCGCTGCCGAGAAAGGCCGAGACCGGCAGCGCGAAGCGGGCGGCCATCGCGGGGAGGCCCGCGAAGAGCGGCGCGGCGAAGACGATGGCGACCACGGCGCCCACCGTGCCGCCGGCGGTGACGCCGATGAGCCCAGGATCGGCCAGCGGGTTGCGCAGCAGCCCCTGCAGCGCGGCGCCCGAGAGCGCCAGCGCCGCGCCGACCGCGAGGCCGAGCGCCGTGCGCGGCGCGCGGATCCCGAGAAGGATCGCCCGGTCGCTCTCGAGCCCGCCGCCGGCCAGAACGGCGAGGATCCGCTCGGGCGGGATCGCCACGGGGCCGAGGCCGAGGCTCGCGAGCGCCAGCGTCGCCACGGTCCCGGCGAGAAGAGCGAGGGCGCCGACCGGCGCGGGCGCGGCGCGCAGCGCCTCCATCGGCTCAGAGCCCCGCCGCCGCGGCGTCGGCCGGGTGGACGAGCCGCGCGAGCTCGGCGATCGCCTGCGGCGTGCGCGGCCCGAAGCCGAGGAGCAGCATCCCCTCCATCGTCACGGCGCGCCCGTCGCGGCCCGCGGGCGTCGCGCGGATCTCGGGCCGGGCGAGCAGCGTCTCGATCCCGCCGGCGCGCGCGGCGTGCTGGTCCATCATCAGCACGATCTCGGGCGCGGCGGCCAGGATCGCCTCGCGCGACATCGGCTTGTAGTCCTCGAAGCCCGTCGCCGCGTTCTCGGCGCCGGCGAGGCGGATCATGCTGTCCGCGGTGGTGCCCGCGCCGGCGACGATCGGCGCGCCCTGCTGCGCGGAGAGGACGAAGAGCACTCTCGGCCGGCGCGGCAGCTCGGCGACCTTGGCGCGGACCGCGGCGAGCTCGGCCTCGAATCGCGCAACGAGGGCGTCGGCCTCGGCCCTGCGGCCAAGGACGCGGCCGACGAAGCGGATCTTGGCCGGGATGTCCTCGACCGCCACGGTCTCGGGCGCGCGGGCGACCCGCACGCCGGCGGCGGCGATCTGGTCGAGCACCACCGGCGGGCCGGCGTCGTGCGCGGCGAGGACGAGATCGGGCGCCATCGAGAGCACCCCTTCGGCCGAGAGCTCGCGGACATAGCCGACCCGCGGCTTCCGCGCCGCCTCGGGCGGGAAGGTCGCCGTCCGGTCGACCGCGACGATCCGCTCCCCGGCGCCGAGCGCGAAGGCGATCTCGGCGAGATCCCCGCCCGCCGCGACGATGCGCTGCGGCGCGGCCGACTGGGCGAACAGCGCCGCGAGGCCGGCGAGGCAGCCGATGGCGGCGGCGACGATGCGGAACAGCCAGCGGTTCACGGCGCGCCCTCCTCGACCGTCTCGACGAGCCGGCGCCAGGCGCCGGGCTGCGCCGCCCCGGGCGCGCGGGCGCCGAAGAGCTGGAGGGCGAGCGCGCCGTCCGTGTCGAAGACCTCGATCGAGGCGATCTCGCCGCGCAACGCCGTCGGCTTGACCACGCGCCAGACCTCGGCGATCCGGTCGGTCCTCAGATGCAGGTTGAAGCCCGGGTCGAGCACGTTGAGCCAGGGGCCGACGGGGCGCACGGCCTCGATCCGGCCGGCGAAGATCTGCAGGCAACCGGCGTTGCCGACGAAGCACATGAGAGCAACGGCACGGTCGGCCGCCCGGCGCAGCGCGTCGCCCACGGCCGGGACGGGCAGCCGCCGGGCGAGGTCCTCGCCCGCGAGACGGAGCGCCTGCCGCCGACCGATGCCGAGCTCGCGCAGCATCCGGTCGAAGTCGTGGCTGTGCTCGAGCGCCAGCCACTCGCGGCGAAGGGCGTCGCGGTCGATCTCCTCGTCGGGCGGGTCGGGCACCGGCTCGCCCGCGGGCGCGAAGGCCGCGACCGCGGTCGTGGCGTCGCGATGCCGCTCGGCGAGCGCCGCCCAGCGGGTCCAGTCGGTGCCCGCGACGCCGTAGATCTTGAGCACCGCGGTGCCCGTGGCGTCGAACACCTGGAACGAGCGGCGGAACCCCGAGCGGGTCTCCTCGGCGATCTCGTAGCCGGCGTGCCACGCGCCGAGGAAGAGCCGGAGGTCGATCGAGCCGAGGACCTGCCCCATCCGTTCGTCGCCCGAGACCCGCTCGATCCGGCCGTGCACCTCGTGCACCGCGGTCGCGTTGCGCGTCAGCGCCATCACCGGCCCGACGGTGGCAAGATCGCGCACGAACCCGAGAAAGTCCCCGCCGCGGAGCGCGAGACGCCGCGCCTCGCCGGTGTCGGTCCGGATCTCGGCGAGCGCGCCCTCCGAGAGCCCGAGCCGGCCCGCGAGGTCGCGGGCGCGGACCCCGGGGTCGGCCTCCTTGGCCTGTCGGTAGAGGTTGGCGAGAGCGGGAAGGCGGATCGTCTCGGCCATCGGCGGCCTCCTCAGAAATCCCAGGCGGCGGAGAGCTTCACCGCGAGGCCGGGCTGCTCGAGCCCGCTCGGGTGGATGCGGAAGCGGCGGTCGGTGACGTTGTCGATGGCGAGCGCGAAGGTCGCGCCCTCGAGCGGGCCGGCCGCGGGCTGCCAGCTCGCGAAGAGGTCGAAGACCGCGAAGCCCGGCGTCGCGAGCGCCCCCTCGGGCACGTCGTCCTGCCCGTCCGCGAGGGTCGCGCGGCCGCCGATCTCGACATCCGCGAGCGGGCGCACGCCGCCCGTCAGCACGAGCCGGTCCTGCGGGATCGAGCCGAGATCGCCGCCGTCGCGGTTGGATCCGCGCGGGATCGTGAGCCCGGCGCCCGCGAACCAGAGCCCGGCGTCGTAGCTCGCCTCGGCTTCGAGGCCCCAGAGCCGGGCGTCCACGTTCCGGTTCTCGGTGGTGCCGCCGATCTCGACCTGCCCGGTGACCGGGTTGAAGCGCGCGGTCCGATCGTCGATGAAGGTGACGACGGCGTCGACGAAATCGTCGACCCGCGCGTAGTAGACGCTGCCCGAAAGGTCGAGCCGGTCGCCGAGGCTCGCCACGTCGCGGAGGCGATAGCGCCCGCCGATCTCGACCTGGGTGGAGCGCTCGGGCTCGAGATCGGGCGTCGGCACGAACTCGTTGATCCCGGTGAAGACCGGCGCGCCCGAGCCCGGAGGGCCGAGCGGGAAGCCCTCGGTCGCGAAATGCACCCCGTCGGTGTAGAGTTCGGTCAGCGTCGGCGCGCGGAAGGCGCGGCTTGCCGTGACGAAGAGCTGGCTCGCCTCGGTCGGGCGCCAGGAGACCGCGAGGCGCGGCGAGAGCTCGCCCTCGCTGCGGTCCTCGAAGTCGCCCTCCGGCTCGAGCTCGAAGAAGTCGTAGCGCAGGCCCGGCGTGACCGTCACGGTCTCCGCCACCGCGACATCGGCCTGCGCGAAGCCCGCGTAGAAGCGCCGCGTCGCATCGGGCGCCTGCTCGCGCGGGCCGCCGTTGCGCGTCGCCTCCTGCTCGTCCTCGAAGAATTCCAGTCCGTAGGACACCGCGACCGGCAGGCCGAGATCGACGCGCGAGATGTTCGTCACCTCGACGCCGATCGTCTCGAAATCGGTCTCGTCGAGGCGGCCGTCGAACAGCCGGTCCTCCTCCACCCGCGTGTCGTTGTAGTAGGCCAGCGCCGAGAGATCGATCAGCCGGCTCTCCTCGGGCGCCCAGTCCCAGCCGAGCCGCACGGTCTGGTAGCGCAGGTCGCGGTCGACGACGGTGCCCGGCGAGCCCTGCACGTTGGCGTTGGGCGGGGTCTCCCCGCTGTCGCGGTAGATCTGGTAGCTCGCCTCGACGCGGTGCCCGCCGCCCGGCTCCCAGCCGAGCTTGAGCAGCCCGTTCTGGCTGTCGATCTCGCTGTCGATGATCGGGTCGCCGTCGCCGTCCTCGAGATCGGAGAAGCGCGGGCGCCCGGCGAAGAAGGCGAGGCCGTCGAACGTGCCGGTGTCGAAGGCCGCCGTGCCCGCGCCGAGCAGCTCGTCGCCCTGCGTGTTGAAGCCGAGCTTGACGCGGCCGCCCCAGAGATCGCCGGGGGCGACCACGTCGGCCGCGTCCTTGGTGTCGAGGAAGATCACGCCGCCGAGCGCGCCCGAGCCGAAGAGCGTCGAGGCCCCGCCCCTCAGCACCTCGACGCGCTTCAGCACGTCGGGGTCGGTGAAGAACCGGCCGCGATGGGCGAGGTCGAAGTTCTGCCGCGCCCCGTCGACGCGGATCACCACCTGCTCGTCCTGGAAGCCGCGGATGTTCGGCTCCTGCGCGATGCCGCGCGGTCCGCCCTCGATGGTCACGCCGGGGACGTCGCCGATCAGCTCCTCGTAGGTCGAGGGCTGGCGGCGCAGCACCTCCTCCGGTCCGATCACCGTGACCGCGTTCGGCGTGTCGAGCAGGTCGCGCTCGTCGCGCGCGCCGCCGAAGACCACGATCTCCGGCATCAGCGCCGGCTCCTGCGCCGCGGCGTCGCCCGCAGAGACCAGCGCCAGCAGCGCGACCCCTGCCCCGCGCCGCGATGTCCGTCGGTTGCACGATCCGGTGCTCGCCATGCCACCCCCCAAGCCTGCCCACGGTCGCGATGGCTTCCGGGCCGGGGCTGGGTGGCATCGTGCGACCCGGGCATCATCAATGCCTGAGTGTTTTCGTCAAGAACAAAATCCGGCGGATCCCGCGGGCAACGCCCGGGCCGGCGACAGGCGGGTGCCGGTCGGTCGGCAGGCCCGGTCGCCTTCGTTGACTGAAACGCTCGGACTTGCTAACGCGTCCCTACCGCATCCAGCGACGGCGCCCGGCGGGCCCAGCCAGATCCATGCGGAGCCACCTCAAGCAGCACGAGGCGCCGGCATGGCTCTGTCCCGATCCGCCGCGACGTGGCTCGCGGTCGCCCTCGCGGCTTCCGCTCCCGGCGTGGTCTCCGCGCAGGCCGGGGACGCCGGGCGCGTGGCCGTCGAGCTCAACAAGCTCGAGGCCGCCGGCGACGTGTGCCGCAGCTACGTGGTCGTGGAGAACGGCCTCGGTGGCGATCTCGACAGTCTCGCCCTCGATCTCGTGGTGTTCGACGGCGCGGGCGTGATCGCGCGCCGCCTCGCGGTCGAGCTCGGCCCCGTGCCGGCCGAGAAGACCCGCGTCAAGGTCTTCGACATCGACGGCGTGGCCTGCGACGCCATCGGGCGGTTCCTCGTCAACGGCGTGCTGGCCTGCGACGGCGCCCTGCCGGCGGACGGCGACTGCGGCGAGCGTCTCGCGCTCGGCTCGCGCGCCGGCGTCCCGCTGGACGACTGAGCCCACCGCCGGGCCGATCGGGAGGACCGCATGGCAAGCGACGCAGAGACCGGGGCCGGCACCGAGGCGACGCCCGTCGGCCCGGCCGAGGCCGCGCCGTCGGGGCTCGGCGGGCTCGGCGAGATGCTCGCCGCCGGCGGGCCGGTGGTCGCGATCCTCGCCGCCATGTCGGTCGCCGCGCTCGGGCTCGTGCTGCTGAAGATCTGGCACCTCTCGGCCGCCCGGGCCGGCGCCCGGCGCGGTCCGCGCGAGATCGTCCGCCTCTACCGCGGCGGCGAGCCCGACGCGGCCCTCGCGCTTGCGCGCCGCCGCCGCGATCCGCCGAGCCGCATCCTCGCCGCCGCGGTCGAGGGGCAGATCGCCGGCCGCGACGAGGCGAAGGTCCGCGAGGACGCGCATCGTCGCGCCGCGGACTATCTGGAGGGCCTGCGCGGCTTTCTGCGCCCGCTCGAGGTGATCGCCGCGCTCGCGCCGCTCCTCGGCCTCTTCGGCACCGTGCTCGGCATGATCGAGGCCTTCGCGGCGCTCGAGCGGGCCGGCGCGCAGGTCGATCCGGCAATCCTCTCGGGCGGCATCTGGGAGGCGCTGCTCACCACCGCCGTCGGCCTCGGCGTCGCGATCCCGACCGTCGCCGCCGTCAACTGGGTCGACCGGCGCATCGAGCGCACGGCGCATCTCCTCGACTCGAGCCTCGCCGCGATCTTCGCGACCGAGCTTCCCGCCCCGGCCCTCGCCCTCGCCGCACGCCATGCCCCGCCTGCCCGCGCCGTCGCCCCGGCTGGCGAGTGAGCGGCGGCGCAGCCGCGCGCGGATCGGGCTGACGCCGCTGATCGACGTGGTGTTCATCCTGCTCGTCTTCTTCATGCTGGCCTCGAGCTTTCTCGACTGGCGGAGCATCGAGCTCGCCGCTTCGGCGCGCGGGCCGGCGGCCGGGACCGGGTTCGAGGGGGCGATGCTCGTCGAGGTCGGCGCCGCGGGGCTCCGCCTCGGCGGGGTTGCCCTGAGCGATGAGGCGCTGTCGGCCCGGCTGGCGGAGCGGCTCGCCGCGGCGCCCGGGCAGCGGGTGCTGGTGCAGCCGGACCGGGGCGTCGCGATGCAGCGCGTCGTCGACGTGCTCGACCGGCTCGACGCGGCGGGGGCGCGCGCGGTCGCGCTCGTCCGCGCGCGGTGAGCCCCGTGCTGCGCCCGCGCCGCCGCCGGCCCGACGAGGAGGAGCGTGTCCTGCCGCTCATCAACGTCGTGTTCCTGCTGCTGATCTTCTTCATGGTGGTGGGGCGGATCTCGGCCTCCGACCCCTTCGAGATCGAGCCGACGCGCTCCGAGAGCGAGGGCCCCGCCCCCGGCGAGCGGCAGCTGGTCCATGTCGGCGCCGACGGCCGGCTGGCGCTCGACGGCGCGATCCTCAGCGAGGACGCGCTCGTCGCCCGCATCGCCGACGGGGGCGGCCGCGAGCTCAGGATCAAGGCGGACGCGCGCGCCGAGGCCGACGCGGTCGTCCGCCTGCTCGACCGGCTGCGGGCCGCGGGGGTCGAGCGGGCGCGGCTGATGACGGTGCCGGGGCCGCGCTGATGCGGATCGGCGCGCGCCATCTTCTCGCGGCGCTGGCCGTGGCGGCCGGGCTGCACGGCCTCGCGCTCTGGGCGGTCCTGTCGCGAGCGCCCTCCTCCGGCGCGGTGGCGACGGGATCGGGCGGCCTCGCGGTCGCGCTCGGGCCCGCCGGCGGCGCGCCGGGCGCGGCGTCGCCGGCTCCCGAGGTCGCGCCGACCGCGGAGGTGCCCGCAGAGCCCGCGCCGACGGTCCCGCCGCCAGAGGCGGAGACCGTCGCCGAGGTCGCGCCGGAACCCCCGCCCGCGGCGCGGGTGGCGCGCCCCATGGAGGCCCTCCCGGCGCCGGTCCCTCCGGCGCCCGCCCCTACCGTGGCCCCGG
>CAZWDE010000094.1:0-10550 GCA_964632555.1 uncultured Limibaculum sp. | reverse complement strand
AGCGCGGCCTTCACCTTGGCGCCGGCGGCGGCGAAGTCCATCCGCCCGGCATAGCGCGCCTTCAGCCGCGCCATCACCTTGCCCATGTCGCGGATCGAGCCGGCCTCGGTGGTCGCGATCGCCTCGCGGATCGCGCCGTCGACCTCGGCCTCGCTGAGCGGCTTCGGCAGGAACTCCGAGATGATCTGCGCCTCGCGCCGCTCGGCCTCGGCGAGTTCCATGCGCGCGGCCTGCTCGTAGGTGGCGGCGGACTCCTCCCGCTGCTTCACCATGCGGGCGAGCAGCGCCATCACCTGCGCGTCGTCGAGCGTGTCGGGCCCCTCCTCGGCGCGGAGCGCGATCTCGCGGTCCTTGAGCGCGGCGAGCATGAGCCGCAGCGTGCTGATCCGCAGGCTGTCCTTGCCGCGGAGCGCCTCCTTGAGCGCGGCCTGGATGCGGGTGCGCATGGCAAATCCTCCCCCCGGATTGCGCGGCGGAAGCTAGCGCAGCCTGCCCGGGCGGGCAACGCGCCGCCGCCGGGGCGCCTCGCTTGACCGGGGCGCGGGGCGCCTGTATCCGGCGCCAAACCCCGTGGAGGCCGCCATGATCCGAGAGAGCCGCGACGCGCGGCGCGCCGCGACCGCCTGCCTCGCGCTCGCCGACGGATCGCTGTTCTGGGGCCACGGCTTCGGCGCCGCCGGGCGCACGGTGGGCGAGCTCTGCTTCAACACCGCCATGACGGGCTATCAGGAGATCATGACCGATCCCTCCTACGCCCACCAGATCGTCACCTTCACCTTCCCCCATATCGGCAATGTCGGCACCAACGCCGAGGACGAGGAGGCGGCCGAGCCGGTCGCCCGCGGCATGGTCGTGCGCTGGTCGGTGACCGAGCCGGCCAGCTGGCGCGCCGCGGCGCGGCTGTCGGACTGGCTGGCGCGGCATGGCCGGATCGGGATCTCGGGGCTCGACACGCGCCGCCTCACGCGCCGGATCCGCGAGCGGGGGATGCCGCACGCGGCGCTCGAGCACGCGCCCGACGGGGGCATCGACGCCGAGGCGCTGGTCGCCGCGGCGCGCGCCTTTCCGGGCCTCGAGGGGGCCGACCTCGCCCGCGAGGTGAGCCGCGCGCAGAGCGCCGAGTGGCAGGGCGGGCGCTGGGGCTGGCCGCAGGGCTTCGGGCCGGGCGCCGAGCCGCGCCACCGGGTGGTGGCGATCGACTACGGGGCCAAGCGCACGATCCTGCGCCAGCTCGCCGACCATGGCTGCGCCGTCACCGTGATGCCGGCGACCGCGACCGCCGAGGAGGTGCTCGCCCGCGGCCCGGACGGCGTGTTCCTGTCGAACGGTCCGGGCGACCCGGCGGCGACCGGCGCCTATGCCGTGCCGATGATCCGCGGCGTGATGGAGGCGGGCGTGCCGGTCTTCGGCATCTGCCTCGGGCACCAGCTGCTCGGCCTCGCGCTCGGCGCGAAGACCGTGAAGATGAAGCACGGGCACCACGGCGCGAACCACCCGGTGAAGGATCTCGAGACCGGCAAGGTCGAGATCACCTCGATGAACCACGGCTTCGCGGTCGACGCCGCCACGCTGCCGCCCGCGGCGGTCGAGACCCATGTCTCGCTCTTCGACGGCTCGAATTGCGGGCTGAGGCTCCGCGACCGCCCGGCCTTCTCGGTGCAGTATCACCCCGAGGCGAGCCCGGGCCCGCAGGACAGCGCCTATCTCTTCGCCCGCTTCGCCGAGGCGATGGAGCGCCGCTGACCCGCGACGGCCCCGTCGCGGTTAATCAACCGTTAAGGATCGGTTTCTAGCCTCATTCGCGTCGAATTGCGCGGAAGGGGCGGGGGCGTGCGTATCCGGTCGAAATCCGTCGGGGGCCGGCGGTGAACGCGCCGAGCCGCCCGCATCTCTGGTCCGTCGCGGCCCGTCCGCCGAGCGCGGAGGCCGGCCTCGCCGCCCGCCACGGCCTCGGCGCCGTGGATCTCGCCGCGCAGCCGCCCGACCCGGCGCTGCTCCGCGCGGGCGATGTCGAGACCTATCTGGCCGCCGGCATCCTGCCCTGGCGGCGCACCGGCCGGGTGACCACCTATGCGGTCGCCGACCCGGCGCGGCTCGGGCCCGCGCTCGCCCGGCTGACGGACCGCCCGGATCTGGTCTGCGCCGCGGTGGCGAGCCGGGCCGCGATCGAGGCGGCGGTCGCGCGCATGCTCGCGGGGCCGCTCGCCGAGCGCGCGGCCACCCGCACGCCCGAGGCGCTCTCGGTGCGCGGCCTCGCGGGGCTGCAGCGCCGGGCGGGCCTCGCCCTCCTCGGCCTTCTCGCGCTCCTCGCCCTCGCGGGCGAGGCCGGCCTCGCGGTCGCGCTGGTCGCGCTCTTCCTGCTCAACGGGGCGACCACGGCGCTCCGGATCGCCGCCCTCCTCGCCGGGCGCGGCACCGACGATGCGCCCGCGCCCGAGGGCGCCATCCCGCTCGCGGCGCACCGGCCGCCGCCGCGGATGAGCCTGCTCGTGCCGCTCTACCGCGAGGCGCGGATGATCCCCTCGCTCGTCGGCGCGCTCGAGGCGCTCGACTACCCGCGGGACCGGCTCGAGGTGCGTCTCCTTCTCGAGGCCGACGACGCGGAGACCCGCCACGCGGTGGCCGCCGCGGCGCTGCCGCCCTGGGTGCGCCCGCTCGTGGTGCCGCCCGGCCGCCCGCGCACCAAGCCGCGCGCGCTCAACTATGCGCTCGACTTCTGCCGCGGCGAGATCGTCGGCATCCTCGACGCCGAGGACCGGCCCGACCCCGGCCAGCTCCGCGCCGTGGCGGCCCGGCTCGCCGCCGCGCCGGCCCGGGTCGCCTGCGTGCAGTGCCAGCTCGCCTGGTACAACGCGCGCGAGAACTGGCTCTCGCGCTGCTTCCAGATCGAATACGCGATCTGGTTCGAGGTGCTGCTGCGCGGCTGGCAGCGGCTCGGCCTGCCGATCCCGCTCGGCGGCACCTCGGTCTATTTCCGGCGCTCGGCGCTCCGCGCGGTCGGCGGCTGGGACGCGCACAACGTCACCGAGGACGCCGATCTCGGCATGCGCCTCGCGCGCCGGGGCTATGCCTGCGCGGTGCTGCGCTCGGTGACGGAGGAGGAGGCCGCCTGCCGCCCGGGCGCCTGGATCCGCCAGCGCTCGCGCTGGCTGAAGGGGTATCTGCTCACCTGGGCGAGCCACATGCGCAGCCCCCGCCGGCTCTGGCGCGAGCTCGGGCCGCGCGGCTTCCTCGCGCTCAACCTCCTCTTCCTCGGCGCCGCCTCGGCCTATCTGGCGATCCCGCTCTTCTGGGCGACGCTGGCGGGCTGGGCGATCGCCGGCCGGGGGCTCTGGGAGGCGGCGCTGCCCGGCTGGGCGATCTGGCCGGCGCTCGCCTCGCTCGGCCTCGGGCAGGCGGTGATGGTGGGCTGCGCGGCGCTCGCCATGGTCCGGCGGCGCACGCCCGGGTTCCTCCTCGTGGTGCCGACCCTGCCGCTCTACTGGACGCTCGGGGCGGTCGCGGCGTGGAAGGCGGTGGTCGAGACGGTGGTGGCGCCCTTCTGGTGGGACAAGACGGCGCACGGGACGAGCCGCGGCTTCGCGCGGCTCGGGGCCGGCGGCGCGCCCCTCGCGCCGTCGCGAGGGGGCGACCGAGGGGGCTCGACAGAGGGCCGGCCCGCGCGATCTTCTGCGGCGGCCCGTCACACCCCCGCACGCAACCGCGAGAGGACCCCATGACCGAGATCACCCGACGCACCGCCCTCGCCGCCCCCGCCGTCCTCGGCGCCGCGCTCGCGGCCGGCGCCCGGCCCGCCGCCGCCGCGGCGCCCATGCTGGGCGCGACGCAGCCGACCCACACGCGCTTCCCGGTCGGGCGATTCGAGGTGACGACGATCCTCGACGGCGCCAACCCCGTGCCGACCGTGCACCCGATCTTCGGCGAGAACGTGTCGGCCGAGGACGTCGCCGCGCTGGCCGAGGCGAACTTCCTGCCGGCGGACCGCATGGAGATCCCGTTCACCGTGACGCTCGTCAACACCGGCAACGAGCTCGTGCTGTTCGACACCGGCAATGGCGGCGACACCGGGCGGCGGCCGGACGCCGGGCTCCTGCTCGAGCGGCTGGGCGCGGCGGGCTATTCGGCCGACCAGATCGACCTCGTGGTGATCACGCATTTCCACGGCGACCACATCGGCGGGCTGACCGAGGCGGGCGCGCCCGCCTTCCCGAACGCCGAGATCGTGCTCGGCGCGGCGGAGTTCGACTTCTGGTCGAACGAGGACCTGCTGTTCGACGAGGCGATGCAGGGCCGCGCCCAGCTCGTGCAGGACAAGGTGGTGCCCTTCGCCGAGCGGGCGCGGATGATCGCGCCGGGCGAGGCGGTGGTCTCCGGCATCGAGACGGTGAAGGCCTGGGGGCACACGCCGGGCCACCACGCCTTCCATATCGAGAGCGAGGGCGAGCGGCTGATGCTGATCGCCGACACCGCGAACCACTACGTGATGTCGCTGCAGCGCCCCGACTGGCATGTGCGCTTCGACATGGACAAGGAGGCGGCGGTCGCCGCGCGCAAGGAGGTGCTCGGCATGATCGCGGCCGACCGCATCCCCTTCGTCGGCTATCACATGCCGGCGCCGGCGGTCGGCTTCCTCGAGGCCCACGGGCAGGGCTTCCGCTACGTGCCCGCGAGCTACCAGCTCCGGGTCTGACCGCGCGGGGGGGGGGCCCGGGGGGGGGGGGGCCCCCCGCCCCGGCCCGGCGGGGGCCGGGGCGGGGGGGGCCACGGGCGGCCGGGCGGGCTCGGCTGCCCGAAGGCGCTGGTCGACAGCGAGCGGATCCTGACGCGGCTGCGCGCCGAGGGCTACGCCATCTCGCCGGACTCCGCCGGCGCCGAGGCGGTGATCGTCAACACCTGCGGCTTCCTCGACTCGGCGCGGGCCGAAAGCCTCGAGGCGATCGGCGAGGCGCTCGCCGAGAACGGGCGGGTGATCGTCACGGGCTGCCTCGGCGCGGAGGCCGAGCTGGTGCGCGCCGCGCATCCGCGGGTGATGGCGGTGACCGGCCCGCACCAGTACGAGGCGGTGCTCGACGCGGTGCACGCGGCGGTGCCGCCGGCGCCCGACCCGAAGATCGACCTGATCCCGCCCGCCGGCATCCGCCTGACGCCGCGCCACTACGCCTATCTGAAGATCTCCGAGGGCTGCAACCACGCCTGCCGGTTCTGCATCATCCCGCAGCTTCGCGGAAAGCTCGTCTCGCGGCCCGCGGGAGCGGTGCTGCGCGAGGCGGAGCGGCTGGTGGATGCGGGCGTGCGCGAGCTCCTCGTGATCAGCCAGGACACCTCGGCCTACGGCACCGATCTCGGCCACGCGGCGAGCGACTGGCGCGGGGCGGCGGTGCCGGCGCATGTGGTCGATCTCGCCCGCGCGCTCGGCCGCCTCGGGGCCTGGGTGCGGCTCCACTACGTCTACCCCTACCCGCATGTCGACCGGCTGATCCCGCTGATGGCGGAGAGCCTCGTGCTCCCCTATCTCGACATTCCGTTCCAGCACGCCTCGCCCGCGGTGCTGCGCGCGATGCGCCGGCCGGCGGCCGCCGAGAGGACGCTCGAGCGGATCCGCGCCTGGCGCCGCGAGGTGCCGGGGCTCGCGCTTCGCTCGACCTTCGTCGTCGGCTTCCCCGGCGAGACCGAGGAGGATGTCGATCTCCTGCTCGACTGGCTCGAGGAGGCCGAGATCGACCGGGTCGGGTGCTTCGCCTACGAGAACGTGGCGGGCGCGGCGGCCAACGATCTTCCCGGCCACGTGCCCGAAGCGGTCAAGGCCGAGCGCTGGGAGCGCGTGATGGAGGCCGCGCAGGCGATCTCGGCGCGCCGGCTCGCCCGGAAGGTCGGCACCGCGATCGACGCGATCGTCGACGAGGCGGGGCCGGACGGCGCGGTCGGCCGCTCCACGGGCGACGCCCCGGAGGTCGACGGGACCGTGGCGATCGCCGACGGCGCCGCGCTGCGCCCGGGCGACATCGTGCGCGTGCGGGTGACGGGCGCCACCGACTACGACCTCGAAGGCCGGCTCGCCTGAGCGGGCCGGTCCGCATCCCGGAGCTCGTCACCGACCGGCTGCGCCTGCGCGCCTGGCGGGCCGAGGACGTCGAGACGCTCGTCGCCATCAACGCGGACCCCGAGGTGATGGCGCATCTCGGCGGCCCCCTGCCGAGGCGCGACAGCGAGCTCATCCTCGGGCGGTTCCTGCAGAAATGGGTCGAGGAGCCGACTTTCGGCTGGTGGGCGATGGAGCGCCGCGAGGACGCGCGGATGATCGGCTTCGCCGGCCTCGGGCGGCCGGATTTCGAGGCGTGGCCCGCGCCCTGCGTCGAGATCGGCTGGCGCCTCGCACGGGCCGCGTGGGGCCGGGGCTACGCCACCGAGGCGGCGCGGGGCTGCCTTGTCTGGGGGTTCGGCCATCTCGGCCTCGACGAGATCCTCTCCTTCACGGTGGCGGACAATCTCCGCTCGCGCCGGGTGATGGACCGCGTCGGGCTGCGCCACGACCCCGCCGGGGATTTCGACCATCCGCTGGTGCCCGAGGGCAGCCCGCTCCGGCGGCACCTGCTCTACCGGATCCGCCGGGCGGACTGGGCGGCCGCGCGCTGAGGCCCGTTCAGCCCGCGGGCGCGAGCGGCTCCTCGCGGCGGAAGAAGATCGACAGCGTGCCGATCTCGAAACCCCATTTGGTGACCGAGGCGCGGTTCACCATCACCTGATCGTCGAGTTGCCACAGCCAGTCGTCGAAGCTGGCGCGGAGCTCGCCGTCGGGCGTCTGCAGGTCGATCGTGTACCGCCAGTTGAAGGCGTTGCCCGATTCCTCGCCGGTCGCCTCGCCGACCACGCCCTCGGCGGTGCCGGTCCAGCTCTCGTCCGAGGTCTGCGTGAGCCGCCAGACGCGGCGCTCGGTGGTGCCGTCCTCGTAGACGAAGTCCTCGGTGAGCGTCAGCGTCTCGCCGTCCCACTCGCCGAGCACGTCGACGACGAAGCTGCGCCGCACGTCGCCGAAGCGGTCCTGGAAGATGCCGTGGGCGGTGAGCCGCCCCTCAAGGAACCGCTCGAGCTCGAGCTCGGGCTCCTGACCGGCGAAATCCTCGAGCTCCGGCCCGCCGCAGGCGGCGAGACCGAGCGCAAACGCGAGCGCGGCGAGAGGGCGGACGGCGATCATGACCGCCGACATAGCGTGCGCCTATCGCTTTCAAGCGCGATTGCGCGCGGGCCGGGGCTCGCCTAGCGTCGGGTCATCCCGACGAGGCAAGCCCGGACCGATGCCGCAGCCCCGCCCGATCGCCGCTCTCGCCCTCGCCCTCGCCGGCGCGCTCGCCGCCTGCGCCCCGGCGCCGTCGCTGCCCGATCTCGACGCGATCTACGCCCGCGTGAGCATGGGCGACGGCATCCTCGACCGCCGGCCGCTCATCACGGTGCCGGGCACCCTCGGCTCGCGGCTGCGCGACCGCGAGACCGGGCGTCTCGTGTGGGGCGGCGGGAGCCGCGGGCTCTCGGCCGATCCCGAGGACCCGCTGGAGGCCCGCCTGATCGCGCTGCCGATCCTGCCCGAGGACACGCCGCTGACGGCGCTCCGCGACGGCGTCGAGCCCTCCGGCATCCTCGACAACGTCACGCCCGAGATCCTCGGCATCCCGCTCGACATCGAGGTCTATGCGGGCGTCACCCGCACCCTGACCGCGGGCGGGTTCCGCGCCGCCACGCGCTCGGCGCTCGCCGATGCCCTCGACCCGCGCGGCGAGCGCCCGCGGCCGGCCTCGGCGAGCCCCGGGGACTACCGCGCGCTGGAGGACCGGCCGGCCAACGCGTTCCGCTTCGACTACGACTGGCGGCGCGACATCCCGGCCCTCGCCCGCGAGTTCCACGACTTCGTCATGCTCCGCAAGCGCCAGGTCGCGGCGCTGCGCTCGATCATGGAGCGGCGCACCGTCGAGCCGGAAGCGGTCCGGTTCGACCTGCTGGCGCACAGCATGGGCGGGCTGGTGACGCGCTACTACCTGATGCACGGGCCGGCCGATCTGGCGGAAGACGGCGCGCTGCCGCCGATCACCTGGGAGGGCGCGCGCCACTTCCAGCGGGCGGTGATCGTCGCGGCGCCCAACGCGGGCTCGATCCTCGCGGTCGACAACCTGGTCAACGGCAAGTCGCTCGGGCCGCTGCAGCCCTTCTACCCGGCGACGCTGCTCGCGACGCACGCCTCGCCCTGGCAGCTGTTCCCGCGGGCCCGGCACAACCGGCTGCATCTCGGCGGACCGGGCGGGCCGGCGCTCGACCCGCTCGACCCCGCGCTCTGGCAGCGCCACGGCTGGGGGCTTCTGGACCCCGAGGGCGCGGAGCTCCTCGAATGGCTGATGCCCGACGTCGCCGACCCGGCCGAACGGCGGAGCCGCGCCGCCCGGCACCAGGCCCGGCTGATGGAGCGCGCGCGCCGGTTCCAGGCGGCGATGGACCGATGGGCGCCGACGCCGCCCGGCTTCGAGATGTTCCTCGTCGTCGGCGGCGGCTTCGCCACCCCGGCCGCCGCGGCGGTGGACCCGGGCACCGGCGAGTTCCGGATCACCGACCGCGAGGAGGGCGACGGCGTCGTGCTGCGCGCCTCGGTGCTGCTCGACGAGCGTCAGGGCACCGAGACCAGCGCGGGACTGATCACGCCGCTCCGCTTCGACCAGACGCTGTTCCTGCCCGACGAGCATGTCGAGCTGACCAAGAACCCGGTGTTCGGCGACAATCTCCTCTTCTGGCTGCTCGAGCAGCCGCGCCCCTCGGAGGATCTCGCCGAGCCGAGCGCGGGGGTGCTCGCCGCCTCCGCCGCCGAGCCCGAGGAGGAGGCGCCGCGGACCTTCGGGGCCGGGGAGCGATGAGCGCGAGGCCCCTTGTTGCGCGCCGGGCCGGTCGCTAGGGTCGCGCGCGGTTCGGGCCGGGGGGGTCGGCCCGCGAGCTTGGAGGACGGCATGGGCAAGGTGTATGCGTCGGCGGCCGAGGCGCTCGAGGGCGTGCTCGAGGACGGCATGCTGATCGCGGCGGGCGGCTTCGGGCTCTGCGGCATCCCCGAGCTGCTGATCGCGGCGATCCGCGATGCCGGCGTCAAGGACCTGACCGTGGCGTCGAACAACTGCGGCGTGGACGATTTCGGCCTCGGCCTCCTCCTGCGGACCAAGCAGATCCGGAAGATGATCAGCTCCTATGTCGGCGAGAACGAGGAGTTCATGCGCCAGTACCTCTCGGGCGAGCTCGAGCTCGAGTTCAACCCGCAGGGCACGCTGGCGGAGCGGCTGCGCGCGGGCGGCGCGGGGATCCCGGGCTTCTACACCGCCACCGGCGTCGGCACCGTGGTCGCCGAGGGCAAGGAGCACAAGGAGTTCGACGGGCGCACCTACATCCTCGAGCGCGGCATCCGCGCCGATCTCGCGATCGTCAAGGCGTGGAAGGGCGACACCACCGGCAATCTCGTCTACCGGAAGACGGCGAACAACTTCAACGCGCCCTGCGCGATGTCGGGCAGGGTGACGATCGCCGAGGTGGAGGAGCTGGTGGAGCCGGGGCAGCTCGACCCCGACCACATCCACACGCCGAGCATCTTCGTGCAGCGCATCATCCAGGGGCAGCACGAGAAGCGCATCGAGAAGGTCACCACGCGGGCGGCCTGAGCGGGGGCCTGCGGCCCGGAGCCAGCGGAGGCGACATGGCCGGACGGATCCTCGGCGCGGCCCAGCTCGTGCCCGTCTCCGATCTCGGGGCGAGCGTCGCGTTCTACCGCGACCGGCTCGGCTTCGCCGAGGTGATCCGCAGCCCGGAGCACGCCTTCGTCACGGTGCGCCGCGAGGGGATGATGATCGGGCTCCAGGGCGCGATGGACGCCGCGGCGGTGCGCGTGACCGGCGAGATGATGGCGGCGCAGGTCTGGGTCGCCGATCTCGCCGCGCTCTGGGAGGAGGTGGGCCCGCGCCTCGCCGATCTGCCGGAAGGCCGCGTGCGCGCGCCCTTCCGCCAGCCCTACGGCGTGCGCGAGTTTCACGTGAAGGACCCGGACGGGTTCCTTATGCTGTTCGCCGAGGCGGCGGATGCCGGCCTCGAGCCATGAGGAGAGAGACATGCCCTGGGACCGCGATCAGATGGCCGCGCGGGCGGCGAGCGAGCTGGAGGACGGGTTCTACGTGAACCTCGGGATCGGCATCCCGACGCTCGTGGCCAACTACATCCCCGAGGGGATCGACGTGACGCTGCAGTCGGAGAACGGGATGCTCGGCATGGGCCCGTTCCCGACCGAGAACGAGGTCGACCCCGACCTGATCAACGCCGGCAAGCAGACGATCACGGAGCTCGACAAGACCTCCTATTTCGACAGCGCGACCAGCTTCGCGATGATCCGCGGCGGGCACATCAACCTCGCGATCCTGGGCGCGATGGAGGTGGCCGAGAACGGCGATCTCGCCAACTGGATGATCCCCGGAAAGCTGGTGAAGGGCATGGGGGGCGCCATGGATCTGGTCGCCGGGGTCGGCAAGGTGGTGGTGGTCATG
>CAZWDE010000093.1:0-10740 GCA_964632555.1 uncultured Limibaculum sp. | reverse complement strand
GGGCTGCTGCGCCTGCGCAAGGAGATGGACCTCTACGCCAATCTCCGCCCGGCGCGCTGCTTCGACGCGCTGGCCGACTTCTCCTCGCTGAAGCGCGAGGTGGTGGCCGGGCTCGACCTCATGATCGTGCGCGAGCTCACCTCGGGCGTCTATTTCGGCGAACCGCGGGGGATCACGGTGCTGAACGACGGCAGCCGCGTCGGCGTCAACACCCACCGCTACACCACCGAGGAGATCCGCCGCGTCGCCCGCTCGGCCTTCGAGCTCGCCCGGCGGCGGCACAATCGCGTCTGCTCGATGGAGAAGTGCAACGTCATGGAGGCCGGGATCCTGTGGCGCGAGGAGGTCGCGCAGGTCCACCAGCACGAGTACCCGGACGTCGAGCTCTCCCACATGCTGGCCGACGCGGGCGCCATGCAGATCGTCCGCGCGCCGAAGCAGTTCGACGTGATCGTCACCGACAACCTCTTCGGCGACATCCTCTCCGACGCCGCCGCCATGCTGACGGGCTCGCTCGGGATGCTGCCCTCGGCCTCGCTCGGCGCGCCGATGGAGGGCGGGCGGCCGAAGGCGCTCTACGAGCCGGTGCACGGCTCGGCGCCCGACATCGCGGGCGAGGGCAAGGCCAACCCCATCGCCTGCATCCTCTCCTTCGCGATGGCGCTGCGCTACTCGTTCGATCTGGGCGCCGAGGCCGACCTGCTCGAGGGCGCGGTCGAGGACGTGCTCGCCAAGGGCTACCGCACCGGCGACCTCGGGCAGGACGCGGGAACGACGCTCGTCGGCACGCGCGGCATGGGCGACGCGATCCTCGCTGCCCTCGAGGCGCGCGCCGCCTGACCGGGGCGAGGGGCGCGAAACCCCTCGCAGGGCGCAAAGGTCTCGGACCGTGATCGCCGCAGAATGCGAAGAAATCGCGGCCGCCGCAGCTTTTGCGCCATTTTCGCTTCCGACGGCCGAGCGGGTGTGAGATCAACCCTCTGTTTGCGGCCGTGTGGGTCGCGTTGCGTCGAATGGGGATGCCTCGTCATGCGTTTCGGAATGTTTGCGCTGCTCGGTGTGGCGCTGACCACTTTTTCTGCCGGCACGGCGTCGGCCTACACGACGTTCGACTTCACGAGCCCGGAGACGGGCCCGAACGGCCATTACGACTCGCCGACGCCTTTCGTCAGCGTGGGCGACATTTCGATCAGTGCCAGCGGCGGCACCTACGCCTCCGACACGATCATCTCGTTCGACAGCCGCCGGGTTACGAAATCCGGCAATGGCCTCGGCGTCGACTGCCCCCTCGGCGGTGGTGCCCTGCTCTGTCCGGACGAGATCGACGGCCCGCTGGATCTTCTGACGCTTCATTTCGACCAGAAGGTGGTGTTCCACAGCGCGCTGTTCAGCGAGGTCGACAGCGACGACGATTTCGACCTGTTCATCGACGGCAACCTGGTGTTGTCCGACGTCAACATCGCGGCCGCGAACCCGTTCGACCTGATGATGCTGACAGGCACCAGCATCAGTTTCGGCGCGGACGCCGGCACGTTGAACCAGCTCAACGAGGACGATTTCCGGCTCGCCGCGATCTCGGTGTCGAAGATCCCGCTGCCGGCGACGCTCCCGCTCCTGCTCGGCGTGCTCGGCGCCGGCGTCCTGCTCGGCCGCGCCCGCCGCTGACGGCCCGCCGGCCCCGCCCGATCGCCGGGCGGGGCGCGCGCCGGCCGTGCCCTCTTTGCCAACGCCCAAGTCGTTACACAGTCCTGTTGACGTCAGCGTCCGAAACGGGCGTTCATTCGCCGTTCATGATTTTCCGCGCCGCCGGCCCGAAACCTTGCGATAGACTGACAACGGTGTGTTGGGAGGAGTGGCCATGGAGAACGACTTCGTCACGGTGATCTTCAGCGGGGCGCTGGTGGCCGGAGGGCGGACTTTCGCCGGCGATTTCGACTATCGCCGGGACCAGGCGCCGGTTTTCACGACGGCGAACAGCGAGACCTACGAGGTCGTCGGTCGTTTCACGCTCGAGGAGCGCACGGCGTCGAACGTGACCTACACGGTGACCATCCGCGACGATGTGATCCTCGTCGACGAGGTGACCCGCGAGGTGATCGGGACGGTCGACGAGCTCCGTCTCGAGGCCGACGTCGCCTTCCCGGACGGCTCGGACATCGACCTGCGGGTCGAGCTCGCCAGCTTCGACCTCGCGCTCTTCGAGCCCGGCGGGCCGCCCGACAGCCTCGCCCTCTCCGCCTTCGACGCGCGCAACGTGGCGATCGTCGCCGAGCCGCCGGTCAGCATCCGGAGCGACCTCAGCGCGCTCGGCTCGCGCGACGGGCGGGTCGGCGACGTGCGCCGGCTGGAGGCCGACGAGGCCCGCACCGTCGCGCGGCTCTACGAGGCGGCGTTCGACCGCGACGGCGACATCGACCTGCCCGGCCTCAACTTCTGGATCGATTCGCGCGAGGGCGGCCTCACGGAGGAGGAGCTCTCGCAGGCCTTTCTCGACTCGCCCGAGTTCGAGGACGCCTTCGGCGACCCGGCCCTCCTCACCGATGTCGAGTTCGTCCGGGTGCTCTACCGCAACATTCTCGACCGCGAGGGCGAGCAGGGCGGCGTCGAGTTCTGGACCGGGGCGCTGCGCGACCGCAATTTCGACCGCGACGACCTGCTGCTCGTGTTCGCCCAGAGCCCGGAGAACGTGGCCGGGACCGCGTTCGTCAACAGCCTCTTCGAGGTGGAGCCGGGCTTCTGGGATTTCGTCGACGACCCGCTGACCGCGCTCTGACGCGCGCCCGCGCCACCCGGCCGAGAGGAGCCCGCCCATGGAAAACGAGTTCGTCGTCTTCGCCTTCTCCGGGGTCCTGCCGAATTCCGGCCGGGCCGTCGCGGCGGAGTACAGCTTCACCCTCGAGCAGATCCCGGGCGCGGTGCCGGGCACGGGCCCCGAGGCGGCCGTCGCGTCCTACCGCATGCGCGCCGCGGTCGCGCTCGGCGAGGCGGCGCCGGTGACCGGCCGTGGCGAGATCATCGTCGACGAGACCGCGATCAGCCGCGTTGACCTCTTCACCGAGGTCGACGTCCTCAACGTCAGCTTCGTGCAGGACGCCGCCGACGCCGAGGAGTTCTTCAGCTTCAACCTGCGCTTCGAGGCGCCGGGCGACACGCTCGACGCGCCGGTGCTGCCCGGGCCGGCCCAGCTCGACCGCTTCGAGTTCGTGCAGGGCGTCTTCTTCGAGCAGACCGGCATGGGGGGCATGCAGGCGCAGCGCCCGATCGCGATCGACGAGGTCGAGGGCTCGACGCGCACCGCGCCGGTCTCCGCGGGCGTCACGGTCGCGCAGGCGCAGCAGGTCGCGCTGATCTACGAGGCGGCGCTCGACCGCGACGGGGTGATCGACGAGCCCGGCCTCAACTACTGGATCGACCAGCGCGAGGCGGGGCTCTCGGCCCGCGCGCTGGCCCGCGTCTTCCTCGACAGCCGCGAGTTCGAGGCGAGCTTCGGCGATCCGGACACGCTGACCAACGAGGGCCTGGTGCGCGTGCTCTTCGAGAACGTGCTGGAGCGCGCGCCGGACGCCGACGGCCTCGGCTTCTGGATCAACGAGCTGGCGCGGCCCGACTTCGACCGCGCCGATCTCGTGCTCGCCTTCGCCGCGGCGCCGGAAAATGTCGAGGGCCTGCCGATCCTCGCCACCCTCGCCGAGGTGGACGACGGCCGCTGGGCCTTCCTCGAGGGCTGAGCCCCGCGCTCAGCGCGGCAGCGCGACCTCGAGGCTGCGGGTCGCCCAGCCGTGGCGGTTGTCGCGCGCCTCGATGCGCACGCTCGTCAGGTGCGGCGGGATCCGCACGCCGGTCAGCGAGCGGGTGAAGGGCTGCTCCTCGACATGCGGGTGGTAGAGCGTGCGGGTGCCGTAGACGTTGGCGTCGGTGTCGACCACCCGGAAGGCGTCGGCGTAGTGGTTCCACCCCTCGTCGTCGTGGCGCAGCGTCACGTCGAAGCGCCAGGTGTCGCCGGTCCGGATCGCCTCGGCGGCGAGGATCTCCACCTCGCCGGCGCGCGCGAGGGTGGCGGTCAGCAGCATGAGGGCCAGCGGTCGCAGCATCGGGGGCCTCCGTCTCGGGACGCGCGCACGTTAAGCCTTTGTTAACCGCGAGGCCATCATCTCGACGCGTCAACCAGTCCGGGCGGGGCATGGTCAGTCGCGTGGCATCGGTGGCCTTCTGGGGCGTGGAGGCGCGGCCCGTCACCGTCGAATGCGCGCTGACGCCGGGCCTGCCGGCCTTCCATCTCGTCGGCCTGCCCGACAAGGCGGTCTCCGAGGCCAAGGAGCGCGTGCGCGCCGCCCTCACCGCGATCGCGCTGGCGCTGCCGCCCCAACGCATCACGATCAACCTCTCGCCGGCCGACCTGCCGAAGGCCGGCTCGCATTTCGACCTGCCGATCGCGCTCGCGCTGATGACCGCGCTCGGCGTGGTGCCCGAGGAGGAGACCGGGCGCTATGTCGCACTCGGCGAGCTCGGGCTCGACGGCACGCTCCGGCCCGTGCAGGGCGCGCTGCCCGCCGCGCTCGCCGCGGCCGAGCAGGACCGCGGGCTCATCTGCCCGGCCGAGTGCGGGCCCGAGGCGGCCTGGGTCGGCGCCTGCGAGGTGCTCGCACCCGGCAGCCTGCTCGCCCTCGTCAACCATTTCGCCGGGCGCTGCCCGCTCGCGGCGCCGGTTCCGGGGCCGGTCACGGGCCGGCGCAGCCCGCGCGACCTGCTCGACGTCAAGGGACAGGAGGGCGCGCGGCGCGCCGTCGAGGTCGCGGCGGCGGGCGGGCACCACATCCTCATGATCGGCGAGCCGGGCTCGGGCAAGTCGATGCTGGCCGAGCGCATCACCTCGATCCTGCCGCCGCTCGCGCCCCAGGAGGCGCTGGAGGTCGCCACGATCTACTCGCTGGCGGCCGAGAGCGGCCAGCCCAAGGGCGGGCTCTGCCGCGAGCGGCCGTACCGGGACCCGCACCACACCGCCTCGCGCGCCGCGCTGATCGGCGGCGGCACGCAGGCGAGGCCCGGCGAGATCAGCCTCGCGCACCGCGGCGTGCTGTTCCTCGACGAGCTGCCGGAGTTCGACCGCGCGGTGCTCGAGAGCCTGCGCCAGCCGATCGAGACCGGCACGGTGACCGTCAGCCGCGCCTCGGCCCATGTCACCTATCCGGCGCGGTTCCTGCTCGCCGCGGCGATGAACCCCTGCCGCTGCGGCTACCTGACCGACCCCGCGCGCGCCTGCCCGCGCGCGCCCCGCTGCGGG
Source organism: uncultured Limibaculum sp. (assembly GCA_964632555.1). GTDB lineage: Bacteria > Pseudomonadota > Alphaproteobacteria > Rhodobacterales > Rhodobacteraceae > Thermohalobaculum. The sequence continues at coordinate 5,459 of CAZWDE010000093.1, read as the reverse complement.
GCGGACTATGCGGCGCGGCTCTCCGGCCCGCTGCTCGACCGGTTCGACATCCGGATCGAGATGCCGCCCGTCACCCCCGCGATCCTCGCGCTGCCGCCGCACGGGGACGGTTCGGCCAAGGTGGGCCGCCGGGTGGCCGAGGCGCGCGCCGCGCAGGTCGAGCGCGCCAACGGCCACGGGCCGGCGACCAACGCCGAGCTCGCCGGCGCCGAGCTCGACCGGGCGGCCGAGCCGGACGCCGCGGGCCGCGAGTTCCTGCAGGCCGCGGCCGAGCACTACCGCTATTCCGCGCGCGGCTATCACCGGGTGCTCCGTCTCGCGCGCACGGTGGCCGATCTCGAGGGCGCGACGGCGGTGCGCAAGCTCCACATCGCCGAGGCGGTGTCCTACCGCCGCGCCCTCGGCTGACAGCGCCGCGCTCAGCGCTCGATCGGGGTGATCTTCGAGCCCTGGATGCCGCCGCCGACCATCAGCCCCTGCTGGCCGAAGAACACCGGCGCGATGTCGCCCTGGATGTCGGTGGTGCCGAGCTGGCGGGTCCAGCCCTTGTCGCCGCCGACGATCGTCGGGCCGACGCCGAGCTCGAAGCCGCGCGTGTCCTCGAGATACTGCAGGCCTGCCTCGGTCAGGACGAAGAGCGCCTGGGCGAAGGTCTGACCGCCGACCTGGAGGCCGAAGGACGCGGCGGCGATGCTGTAGTAGCCCTGCGTGGCGCCGTCGACGAGCAGCGCGCCCTCGCCGTACTGCCCGCCGACGATCACGCCGCCCTTCACGATCTCGGGGAAGACGAGGATGCCGACCGACCGCGCCGCGAGCTCCCGGGTCTCCGGCACCTCGGCATGGAGCCGCTCGAGCGCCGCGCGCGCGGCGGCGTCGATCTCCTCGGCGGTCGCGGCGGGCGCGGGCGCGGGGGCTGCCGCGACGAGGAGGGCGAGGCCGGCGAGCAGACCGGCGGCGGAGCGGCGGGAGAGCGGACGGGGCATGGCGAACCTCCGGCTGGGGGCGGTTGAGAAACGGCGACGCCGCAGTGTGCGGCCGATCCCGTGACGGAATCCACCGCCGTCCGTCGATGGCGGCCCTTTGCAGTCTCCGGGAAAGCGGCTATGTCCCTCGCGGGCCATGGAAAGGGCAACGAGATGGGCTACAGGGTCGCCGTCGCCGGCGCCACCGGCAATGTCGGGCGCGAGATGCTCGCCATCCTCGCCGAGCGGGAGTTTCCCGCCGACGAGGTGATCGCGCTCGCCTCGCGCAACTCGCTGGGCACCGAGGTGAGCTACGGCGACCGGACGCTGAAGACGCGCGATCTCGAGCAGTTCGACTTCGCCGGGATCGACATCGCGCTGTTCGCGATCGGCTCGGGGCCGACCCGCACCTACGCGCCGCGCGCCGCCAAGGCCGGCGCGGTGGTGATCGACAACTCCTCGCTCTACCGGATGGAGCCCGACATCCCGCTGATCGTGCCCGAGGTGAACCCCAACGCGGTCGAGGGCTACGCGCGGCGCAACATCATCGCCAATCCGAATTGCTCGACCGCGCAGATGGTGGTCGCGCTCAAGCCGATCCACGACCGGGCCCGGATCAAGCGCGTGGTCGTCTCGACCTATCAGTCGGTCAGCGGCGCCGGGAAGGCCGGCATGGACGAGCTCTGGGCGCAGACCAAGGGGATCTTCGTGCCCGGCCAGGAGGTCGAACCGCAGAAGTTCCAGAAACAGATCGCCTTCAACGTCATCCCCCAGATCGACGTCTTCATGGAGGACGGCGCCACCAAGGAAGAGTGGAAGATGGTGGTGGAGACCAAGAAGATCGTCGATCCGGCGATCAAGGTGCACGCGACCTGCGTGCGCGTGCCGGTCTTCGTCGGCCATGCCGAGGCGGTCAATCTCGAGCTCGAGGAGCCGCTCGACGCCGAGGAGGCGCGCGAGATCCTGCGCGCGGCGCCGGGCATCATGGTGATCGACACGCGCGAGCCGGGCGGCTACGCGACGCCGGTCGACTGCGCGGGCGACTTCGCGACCTTCGTGAGCCGGATCCGCGAGGACATCACGGTCGAGAACGGCCTCTCGATGTGGATCGTGTCGGACAATCTGAGGAAGGGCGCGGCGCTCAACGCGGTGCAGATCGCCGAGCTGCTCGGCCGGCGCTGCCTGCAGAAGGGCTGACGGCGGGGCCGTTAACCCACGCGCGCCACCAAGGCGCTAGCCTGGGGGCACAGCGGATGCGAGCTCGCCCATGACGGTGCCCGACGAGACCCTGATCCTCCGCCTGCCCGCCGAGACGAAGCGGCGGCTCGAGCGATGCTGCGCCGAGCTCGACCAGACGGTCGGCAGCTTCGCCCGCGAGGCGCTCGAAGAGCGCCTGCGGCGGTTTCGGCACGGGCCGGGCACGGTCGCGAAGAGGCGCGAGAGCGCCGATGAGCGGCTCCTCGCGGGCCTTCGCCCGCTCGTCGCCGAGGCGATCGCCGGCGCGCGCGACTGGCAGGAGCTGCAGAGCGCGCTCCGCGCGCGGGGGCTCGAATATGCGCCGCGCGGCGGCGGGCTCGCGCTCTTTCGGACGGGCGAGCCCGCGCCGCTCGGCAAGGCGTCCGAGGTGGGGCCGGGCTATGCCGCGCTGATCCGCCGGTTCCGCGCCCCGTTTCCCGGTCACGCCCATGCCTGGCTCGCGCGGCGCGTGCTCGACCCGACCGGCGAGCGCGATCCCCTCATCGACCCGGAGGGCTGACGCCCTCCGCCCTCAGGAGCGCGGCGAAGAAGCCATCGCCCCCGTCGAGCGGGGTCCAGGCGCGCCGCGCGACCTCCGCGAAGCGCCCGTGGCGCGCGAGGAACGCCGCCACTCGCGCGCCGTTCTCGACGGGCATCATCGAGCAGGTGGCGTAGAGGAGCCGCCCACCGGGGCGCAGGCACCCGGCCGCCCGGTCGAGCAGCGCATCCTGCGTGGCGCGCAGCCGGTCGAGCCCGGCCGCGTCGAGCCGCCATTTCGCGTCCGGGTTGCGCGCCCAGGCGCCGCTCCCGGAGCAGGGCGCGTCGACGACGACGAGATCGCATCCCCCCGGCAGCGCCGCGCCCGGGTCGAGCACCGTCACCCGCACGCCGGCGCGTTCGGCGCGCGGGCCCAGCTGGGCGAGCCGGGCCGCCGAGACGTCGTGGGCGTGGAGCGCCCCCGCGTTGCCCATGGCGGCCGCCAGCGCCAGCGTCTTGCCCCCGCCGCCCGCGCAGAGATCGAGCACCCGCTCGCCGGGCCGCGCCGCGGCGAGATCGACCGCCGCCTGGCTCGCCGCGTCCTGGATCTCGACGAGCCCCTCCGCATAGGCGCGCGCCGCCGTCACGCGGCGATGGCCGTCGGTCACGGTCAGGCAGCCCGGCGAGAGCGGCCCCGGCACCGCCGCGACGCCGTCCTCGGCGAGCGCGGCACGCGCCGTCGCCGGATCGCCCTTGAGCGCGTTGACCCGCAGATGGAGCGGCGCCCGGCGGCGCAGCGCGTCGAGCGCCCCGTCCGGCACCGCGCCGAGCCGGTCCTCGGCCATCAGCCAGTCGGGCAGGTCGAGCCGCACGGCGGGCGGCGCCACGCCGAGCGGCGGTCCCGCCGCCTCGCCCGAGCGAAGCGGCGCCGGCGCGTGGCCGTCGCCGGTGAAGAGCGCCGCCGGCGCCGCCCCGTCGAGCACCAGCGCCCCGATGAGCGCGGCCCGACCCGGCGCGGCGGGGCGGGCGGGCGGGCGCCGCGTCGGGTCGGGCCCGCCGGCCACCCAGCAGGCCGACCGGAGCCGGCGCACCGCGCCGTAGACATGCTCGGCGATCGCGTGCCGGTCGCCCGAGCCGGCGAAGCGGTGCGCCCGCCCCCAGCCGGCGAGCACCCGGTCGAGCCCCTCGGCGCCCTGCCACCAGGCGTCGATCACCTCGATGGCCGCCGCCACCCGCGCCCCCGGCGTCATGGCCCCTCCGCTTGCCGTTGCGCCGGCCCTCTCGCACGCTCGAGCGCGGTCGACAACGGGACGCGACGTCGTCGCCGCTCTCTCGAGCGGCTGCGCCGACGACAGCCGCAGGGCCGCCGGGGCCGCGCCGAAGCGCGGCACGCGCGTCACCGGGACCAGCTCGTGCGGGCAGGTCTCGACGGCCGGCCCGAGCCGAGCCGGGGTTCGGCGGGGCGAGCGATCGTCCGGCACGGACCCGACGGCTGGGACGGCGACCCCACCGGCCGGGTCTTCGAGGCTCCGCGAGCTTGGGGCGGGTCGGGGGCGGTGCGTGTCGGGCTCGACGCGCCGAAGGCCGACCCCGAGGGCGGCGTCCGCCACGACCGGCGACGACGATCCGATCATGTCGCGGGATGAGATCGGCGGGAACGGCCGGCGGCTCGCCGACGTCGCGGTGGACCGGGGCGGCGAGGAGCCTGCCCGGTGTCGGCGGTTTCTCGTTCGACCCGTCAGCAACCATTACTCCGGCGCCGGGCGATCCTCCGCGGCACCCAGTGAGAGAGAAGCCCGACGCCCAGGGCCCGCGTCGTCAATGGGTCTCGAAAGGGCGACGATGCCGCCGGCGCTTTCCACGCCGGTTCATCGCGGCACCCATGATCCGACCGCTGCCGGGACCGGAGCGACAAGGTCGTGCCGGCGCGCGGAGGGCGGGCCGGCCGCCGCGCGGACCACGGACCGGGGTGACCCGCCTCAGCCCGCGGGTTCGAGGCAGAGCGTCACCGACCCGTCGTTGTCGGAGAGCGCCGACGCGTCGGTCCCGTCGTTGATGCGCACGTAGAGAACGCCCGGATCGAAGGCGTTCCCGGCGAGGAGCGCCCCGGTCACGGTGCGCTGGAAGTCGCGATAGGACCAGACCCGGCGGGACTGGTTGGCGATCAGGAGCGCGCCGAAGCGGTACTGCGCCACCACCCGCTCGGCGCCCGTGCCCGGCGGGTGGCCGAGCGGGCCCACGGACCGGAGCTCGGGGTCGGCGGTCCAGAGGCCGGTCGCGTAGACGTCGAGGATCGGCCCGCGCCGGGCGAGCTCGGTCCAGTCGGCCCGCGCGTCGACCTCGACGCAGGCCGCCCCGGCCGGCAGCGCAAGAAGCGCGAAGATCGCCGCGAGCCGCATCAGCCCATCCGGTAGTTGGGGCTCTCGCGCGTGATCTGCACGTCGTGGACGTGGCTCTCGCGCAGGCCCGAATTGGTGATCTTGACGAACTGGCAGTTGCCGCGCATCGCCGCGATCGAGCGGTGGCCGGTGTAGCCCATCGCCGCGCGCAGGCCGCCGACGAGCTGGTGCAGCACGGTGCCCACCGCGCCCTTGTAGGGCTCCTGCCCCTCGATCCCCTCAGGCACGAGCTTGTGGGTGTCGGACACTTCCTTCTGGAAGTAGAGGTCGGCCGCGCCCCGCGCCATCGCGCCGACCGCTCCCATGCCGCGATAGGTCTTGTAGCTCCGTCCCTGGTAGAGATAGACCTCGCCCGGCGCCTCGTCGGTGCCGGCGAGCGCCGAGC
>CAZWDE010000092.1:0-10803 GCA_964632555.1 uncultured Limibaculum sp. | reverse complement strand
TCGTGCTGCCCGAGCTCAACGGCAAGCTCGACGGCTTCGCGATCCGCGTGCCGACCCCCAACGTCTCGCTGATCGACCTCAAATTCGTCGCGAGCCGGGAGACGACGGCCGAGGAGGTGAACGACGCGATCCGCGCGGCGGCGGGGCAGGCGCTCAAGGGCATCCTCGGCTTCACCGACGACAAGCTGGTGAGCTCGGACTTCAACCACGACCCGCATTCCTCGGTGTTCCACACCGACCAGACCAAGGTGATCGACGGCACGCTCGTCTCGGTGCTGGCGTGGTACGACAACGAGTGGGGCTTCTCCAACCGCATGGCCGACACCGCCGTGGCGATGGCCGAGCACCTCCGTTAGGCTGTCGGGATGGGAGACGACAAACCCGACAGCGCGGCGGACGACCGCGCGAGGCGCCCCCTGGCGCGCGTCGCCCGGCGCCAGGGCCACCCGCGCGCGCTCGGGGGCGTGGTCGCGCCCCGGCCGACGACCGGCCGCCCGTTCCGCGGGATCGTAACGGCCTGCGCGGCCGGCCTCGGCGTCCTGCTCGCGGTTCTTGGCGAACGAGCCTTGCGGGGGTGAGCCGGTGGAGTGGTCGTTCCGTCTGCTGATGGTGTTCGCCGCGGTCTTCGCGATCCTCGCGGCCGATCACTACCTCCTCGGCGCGGCGCTGACCGACACGCTCGGCACCGCGGCCCGCGTCCTGATCGGGAACGGCTGAGGTCCGGGCCATGGCGGGGCCGGCCGGGCCCTGCTAGGCTCGGGGCATGGACCAAGCCGCGGAGGCCGGCATGCAGCGCGTGCCGTTCGGCATCGTGATCGTCGTGCTGCTGGGGGCGACCATCGGCCTCGTCGGGTGGCTCGCCGACATCCGCTCGCTCGCCGAGCTCCGCCGCGTGTTCGGCGGCGACTGACACAGGCGGCCTCGCGATGATCCCGCTGCCCACGCCCTTCCGCCTCGGCCGGCCCGAGGACGCCCCGGTGCTCGCCGAGCTCATCGCCGCCGCGAGCGAGGGGCTGGCGCCGCATGTCTGGGAGCGCGCGGTCGGTCCCGACCGGGCGCGGGCCTACGGGGCCGAGCGCATGGCCGCGCGCGCCGAGGCCGGCGAGTGGATCGTGGCGGAGGACGGCGGCCGCCCGGTCGCCGGGCTGATGGGCCACCGCCTGCCCGAGAACCCCGACCCGATCCCCGACGATTTCGAGCCGCTCTTCCGCCCGCTCGAGGAACTGGAGCACGCCGCGCCCGGCACCTGGTACGTCCACGTGCTCGCGACCGTCGAGGCCGCGCGCGGGCGCGGCTGGGGCGGGCGGCTGATCGCCCTCGCCGAGGCGATGGCGCGCCACGAGCGCTGCAGGGCGATGTCGATCATCGTGGCCGACAACAACGCCGGCGCGCGGCGGCTCTACGAGCGCGCGGGCTTCGCCGAGACCGCGCGCCGCGCGATGGTCAAGGGCGCGTGGCAGAGCCCCGGGACCGACTGGGTCCTCATGGAAAAGCCGCTCGGCGGGTGAACCGCGGAAAACCGGTTGCGCGCCCCGCCCCCGGCCCCCTACACCGCCCGCAGCCGACCGAGCCCATGCCCTGCCCGCAGCCGAGACCGCGACCCATGGCGTTCCGCACCCTCGACGACCTCGACCCGACCGGCCGCCGCGTGCTCGTGCGCGTCGACTTCAACGTGCCGCTCGACGGGCGGCGCGTCGCCGACGACACCCGGATCCGCGCCCATGCGCCGACGATCGAGGAGCTGGCGCGCAAGGGCGCGCGGGTGATCCTGCTCGCCCATCTCGGACGGCCGAAGGGCGTGCACGACCCGGCCTTCTCGCTGGCCCCGGTGGTGCCGGCCCTCGTCGCCGCGCTCGGCCGCAGTGTCGTCTTCGCCGAGAGCGAGGGCGATCTCGACGCGTCGAGCCGGGTCGCGATGCTGCGCCCGGGCGACGTGATGCTGCTCGAGAACCTGCGGATGTATCCCGGCGAGGAGGCCAACGACCCGGATTTCGTCGAGCGCCTCGCCAGGCTCGGCGACGCCTATGTGAACGACGCCTTCTCGGTCGCGCACCGCGCCCACGCCTCGACCGAGGGGATCGCGCGCGCCCTGCCCGCCTATGCCGGGCGCCTGATGCAGACCGAGCTCGAGGCCCTCGAGCGCGCGCTCGGCGACCCCGCGCGCCCGGCGATGGCCGTCGTGGGCGGGGCCAAGGTGTCGACGAAGATCGACCTCCTCGAGAACCTCGCGGCGCGGGTCGACTGCCTCGCGATCGCCGGCGGGATGGCCAACACCTTCCTCGCCGCCGAGGGCCGCCCGGTCGGCCGCTCGCTCTGCGAACCCGGGCTCGTGGCGAAGGCGCGCGAGATCGCGGCGGCCGCCCGGTCCGGCGGCTGCGAGGTGCTGCTGCCGAGCGACATCGTGGTGGCCCGCGAGCTCGCCGCCGACGCGCCGCACGAGATCCTGCCGGCCGGCGGCTGCCCGGACGACGCGATGATCCTCGACGCCGGCCCCGCCACCGTCGCGGCCCTCGCCGACCGGTTCGCCGCGATGCGCACGCTCGTCTGGAACGGCCCGCTCGGCGCCTTCGAGACCCCGCCCTTCGACGCGGCGACCACGGCGGCCGCGCGGCGTGCCGCCGAGCTGACGCGCGAGGGACGGCTGCTCTCGGTCGCGGGCGGCGGCGACACCGTGGCGGCGCTCAACGCCGCCGGCGCGGCGGACGGGTTCTCCTATGTCTCGAACGCCGGCGGGGCCTTCCTCGAATGGCTGGAGGGGCGACGGCTGCCGGGGGTCGCGGCGCTCGAGGCCGCCGCCTGAGCCGGGCCGGCGCCGCCCCCGGGGGCGCCCGACACGCCGACGAAATGTCACGAAGCGCCTCGGCGAATCGTGATATGCACCCACGCCACCCGTTTGCCGGAGGATGCTTCCATGAAACTGAAACCGTCCATTTGCCTCGCCGCCGCGCTGGGACTCGCCGCGGCTCCCGCGCCGGCCCAGACCTCGGCCGACATGGCGAACGCCGAGGCCGCCCTCGATTTCATCCAGCGTCTCGCGATCCAGTACGTCATCCTGTTCGCGCGCAGCACGGTCGAGCTGACCTATGACAGCCTGAGCGTCGACAGCCGCAACCAGGAAACCGTGGTCAACGGCCTCGTGCTCCGGCCCAATCTCGACTGGGATCCCGACGGGCTCTGCGAGATCCGCATCGACCGGCTGGCGGGCTACGGGTCCGGCCAGATCGACCTCATCGAGTCGGTCATCGAGATGACCGGCGTGACCGCCGGCGCCGCCTGCTTCGACCCCGGCACCGGCGCGATGCTCTCGAGCTTCGGCTATGGCGAGCTCGACATCGACCGCGTCTCGATGACCGTCCTCTACGACCTGCCGAGCTCGGGCGCGCAGATGCACCTGACCGCCGACATCGCCGAGGCGGCCGAGATCACCGTCAGCGCCGATTTCGACTACGTCTTCTTCGAGCAGCCCAATCTCGGCTTCCAGATGGAGGAGGTCGACGAGGAGGAGGCGTTCGACACGGGCCTCGAGCCGGTCGGCAAGCTCGCCTCGGCGGAGATCCTGATCGCCAACCAGGGCCTCTGGGAGCGCGTGACGCCGATGCTGAACGCCCAGCTCGGCGACGTGAACCAGCTGCCCGACATGGTGGGCCCCATGCTCGGCCAGGCGCTCGCCGCGCCCGGCCAGTCGCTCGGCGCCGAGGAGCAGGCCCTGATCGAGAACCTGCGCAGCGAGCTCGCGCGCTTCATCGCCGAGGGCGACCGACTGGTGGTCAGCGTGGCGCCCGAGGGCGGCGTCTGGCTCTCCGAGGAGCTGTTCGCGACGCCGCAGGCGGCGATCGCCGCGCTGCAGCCGCGCCTCTCGGCCGCGCCGCTCGCCGCCGAGCGCATGGTGCCGGCCGACGTCCTGTCCACGGCGCTGGCCGGCGGCGAGGGGCTCGACGCCGAGACGCGCCTGATGGCCGGCGAGGCGCTGGTGCGCGGCGTCGGCGCGCCGCGCGCGGTGACCGAGGGCGTCGCGCTGGTGCGTCCGCTCGCCGAGGACTGGAACGCGGAGGCGGCCGCGCTCGTCGCCGAGGCGCTCCGGCTCGAGGGCGACCGCGCCGGCGCCTACGCGATGGCGCTCCGCGCGATGGCGGGCGACGCCCCGGGCGCGACCGGCACCGCCGACCAGCTCGAGGCGGCCCTGACCGTCGCCGAGGTTCTCGAGGCGCAGTCCTCGGCCTTCGGGTCGTGGCCCGGCCGGGCCGACTGGGAGAGCCGCAAGGGCGACGCGATCGCCGCGGGCGACGTCTCCGAGCTGCGCCGCCTCGCCTATGGCGCCAGCACCGGCCGCTCGGCGCCGCGCAGCTACGCCGAGGCCTACTACCTCGCCTCGCTCGCCGCGGCGGCGGGCGATCCCGGCGCCGCCTCGCTGCGCGACCGGATCGACGCGCGCTTCACCGATCTCGCCGGCGCGCGCGACCCGGCCTGGGCCTCGGCCGCCAGCGCCGCGGCGAGCTCGGCCCTCGAGACCTGGACGAGCGGCGGGCTCGCCGGCCGCGTCGCCGAGGCCTACGGCCGCTGACCGCCCAGAAGCCACCACGCCGCCGCGGCACGGCCCGCGGCGGCCGGTGGAACTTGATCTCGGCCGGCCGCGCCTCTAAGCGGTGGCGGCGGGATCTTCCAACCATGGGTCAGGGCGCATGAAAGCCACGCGTGCGGTGAGCCGCATCCTCGCGGCCTACGAGGCCGACAATCCCGGCGTGAAGGGCAATCTCTGCCGCATGCTGATGACCGGAAAGCTCGGCGGCACCGGCAAGATGATCATCCTGCCGGTCGACCAGGGCTTCGAGCACGGGCCGGCGCGCAGCTTCGCGCCGAACCCCGACGCCTACGACCCGCACTATCACTTCGGCCTCGCGATCGAGGCGGGGCTCAACGCCTATGCCGCGCCGCTCGGCATGCTCGAGGCCGGCGCCGACACCTTCGCGGGCCAGATCCCGACGATCCTCAAGGCGAACTCGGCCAACTCGCTGATGCCGGCGGACGAGCCGAAGGACCAGGCGATCACCGCCGCGGTCGACGACGCGCTGCGCCTCGGCTGCGCGGCGATCGGCTTCACGATCTATCCGGGCTCCTCCTGCGGCCTCGAGATGTTCGAGGAGATCTCGGAGATGCGCGAGGAGGCCGCCGCCAAGGGCGTGGCCACGGTCATCTGGTCCTATCCCCGTGGCGAGGCGCTCACGAAGGAGGGCGAGACCGCGGCCGACGTCTCGGCCTACGCCACCCAGATCGCGGCGCTCCTCGGCGCGCATGTCATCAAGGTGAAGCTCGCGACCGACCATCTCGAGCAGCCCGACGCCAAGAAGGTCTACGAGGCCCAGAAGATCGACATCTCGACCCAGGCCGCGCGCGTGGCGGACTGCGTGCGGGCCGCCTTCAACGGCCGGCGCATCATCGTCTTCTCGGGCGGCGCCAAGAAGGGCGAGGACTCGGTCTACGACGACGCCCGCGCGATCCGCGACGGCGGCGGCAACGGCTCGATCATCGGCCGCAACACCTTCCAGCGCCCGCGCGCCGAGGCGCTCCAGATGCTCGCCAAGCTCGTCGACATCTACCGCGGCCGCGCCTGAGCGCCGCCGCGCGCCGGACCTGCGTCGCGCCGCCGCGCCCGCGGGTTTCTCTGGCGAACCAACGCGCCGGGTCCTAGGCTCCCGTCCCGTGAGTGGGGGGAGCGCATGCGTGACATCACCGAACCGCCGCGCCGGACGCCGGTGATCGCCGACGCCGAGGTTGTGGTGCTGGGATCGGGGCCCGGCGGGCTGGCGGCCGCCGTCGCCGCGGCGCGCGCCGGCGCCTCGGTCGTGCTGATCGAGCGCTTCGGCTGCTTCGGCGGCAACATCACCGCGGTGGGCGTGGAGGGCTTCGCGTGGTACCGCCGGCCCGAAACGGTCGACAGCGAGGGGATCGGCCGCGAGTTCGAGGCGCGCGCCATCGCCGCCGGCGGCACCTGCGAGGAGCCGCAGTCGACCTCGCGCGCGCTCGACGCGGAGATGTTCAAGGTGGTGGCCGACGAGCTGGTCGCCGAGGCCGGGATCGAGGCGCTGCTCCACTGTCAGGTGGTCGCGCCGATCATGGAGGGCCGCCGGATCACGGGCGTGATCACCGAAAGCAAGTCGGGCCGCGGGGCCGTGCTCGGGCGCTGCGTGATCGACGCGACGGGCGACGCCGACATCGCGCGGCGCGCCGGCGCACCCTGCGCCGAGCTGCCGCTCGAGCGCCGGATCGGCTGCTCGGTGATGTTCTCGATGGCCGGCGTCGACAAGGCGCGCTTCCTCGCCGCGGTTCGGGCCGACCCGCAGACCTATGCGGACTGGGCCGGCGGCGAGTGGGACATCCGGACGACCGGCAAGGAGGATGCGCTCTTCACGCCGTTTCTCAGAAAACCCTTCCAGAAGGCTGCAGAGGCTGGGCTTTTCCCCTCCGACATCAAGACGATCTCGGGCACGTGGTCGTCGGTGCACGACACCGGCGAGATGACCTATCTCAACCTCGTGCATCTTCATGGCTACGACGGCGCGGACATGCGCGACCTGACGCGCGCCGAGATCGCCGGGCGGCGCGAGGCGATCCACGCCATCCGGGCGCTGCGCGCCTTCATGCCGGGCTGCGAAACCGCCAAGCTGCGGAATTTCGGCATGACGCTCGGCGTGCGCGACAGCCGCAAGATCCGCGCGGTCTACGACATGACGGAGGCCGACGTGCGCGGCGAGGCGCGCTTCGACGATGCGATCGGGATCTTCCCGGAGTTCATCGACGGCTACGGCGTGCTGGTGCTGCCGACCACGGGGCGATACTTCCACGTGCCGTTCCGCGCCACGCTGCCGACCGGGGTCGAGGGCCTTCTCGTCGCCGGCCGCGCCATCGGCGGCGAGCCCGTCGCCCACGCCTCGACGCGCAACATGATGTGCTGCACGGTCACGGGCCAGGGCGCCGGGGTCGCCGCGGCGCTGGCGGCCCGCGGCAACGCGCTGCCCGACCGGGTGGATCTGCGCACCCTGCAGCGCGGCCTCGCCGACCAGGGCGTGCGGCTCCATTGACCGGCCCCGCGGAGCCGAGGGCGATCATCGCCGCGCTCGGGCTGGTGCGCCACCCCGAGGGCGGCTGGTACCGCGAGACCTGGCGCGCGGCGGCGGCGCCCGGCGAGCGCGCGGCCGGCACGGCGATCTACTACCTCCTCGAGGCGGGCGAGTTCTCGCACTGGCATCGCGTGGACGCCGCCGAGATCTGGCACTGGTATGCCGGGGGGCCGCTCTCGCTCACCCTCTCGCCCGACGGGCACGACGCCGAGGCGCATGTGCTCGGCCCCGAGATCGCCGCCGGCCAGCGCCCGCAACGGATCGTGCCGGCCGGCTGGTGGCAGACCGCGACCTCGCTCGGGGCCTTCACGCTGTGCGGGTGCACGGTGGCGCCGGGCTTCGACTTCGAGGGCTTCGAGCTCGCCCCGCCCGACTGGCGGCCCGTTCCGCGGCGCTCCGGCTGAGCCCGGCCGACCGACATAAAACCTTCAAACATCACCTCTAATTGCGGTGGCCGCACGCGTCGGAGGCCGGCATGTATGGCGAGATCATCCACTGCGACATCGGCTACTGCCTGGCCGACCCCTCGGGCGGCTTCGCCTACGAGCCGCCGCGCACCGTGTTCTCGACGCGGACCAAGCCGCTCGGCAAGCGCGCGATCCAGAACTGTCCGGCGGTCAACGCCCTCGAGCGCCAGCTCGTCGAGATCCCCTCGCCGATCGGCATCCGGCTCGAGCTGGAGGAGGACGCCGACGGGCCCGCGCTCTCGGTGCTCGAGCAGGGCACCTTCGCCCAGCCCGAGGCGATCGAGACCACCGTGTGGCTCGAGCCGCCCGAGCGCTGGCGCGCGCCCGACCGCCCGGTGCTGCGGATCCGGCTGCCGTTCTTCTTCGTGACCGACGCGCCCTGCTTCGCGAGCCTGCTGCCGCCGTTCCTCGCTCCCGGGATGCGGCGCTGGCCGGGGACCATGGCGGTCGCGCGCTGGCCGGTCGCGATCTGGCCGCAGGACCTCGCGATCGCCCTCGAATGGGACCGCCCCGGCGAGCAGCTCACGCTCCGCCAGGGCGAGCCGCTCGCCTATGCCCTCTTCGAGTTCAACCACCCGGCCAAGCGCCCGCGCCTCGTCGAGGCCGCCCTCACCGAGGAGCTGGCCGAGTACCGCCGGATGATGGAGGGCGTGCGCCACATCACCGGCGCGATCGAGGAGATCTGGGAGGGCGCCGCGGCGCGCCGGCCCGAGCGGCTCCTCGTGCCGCTGGAGGAGGCCCATGCCTGAGCGCGCGCTGATCGGCTGGCGCACGTCGAGCCCGCAGGCCTCGCTCGCCTTCCTGCCGCCGGTGCTGATGGGGCCCGAGGGCGGCGCGCTCGCGGGGCGCGTGATCGTCGCGCGCGCGGCCTTCGACCTGCGCGTGGCGCTCTCGCCGCCCGGCGTCCGGCCGGTGCGGATCGGGCTCCACGAGGTGCCGGGCGGGATCTCGCGTCAGGCCGCGTCGGTGCTGGTCTCGCCGATCACGCACTCCGCGCTCCGCGAGCCCGACCGGCCGGCGGTGCAGATCTCGCTCAATCTGGTGCTCGTCACCGACGCGCCCTGCACGCTCAACCTCACCCCGCCCTTCCTGTGGGAGGGGTTCCGCGACTGGCCGGGCAGCCTCGTCTCGGGGCGGTTTCCGCTCACCGCCTGGCCGCGCTCGCTCAACGCGGTGCTCGAATGGGCCGACCGCGACCGCGCCTGGGAGATCCGACGCGGCGACCCGCTCGCCTATCTCTGGCCCGAGTTCGAGCGGCCCGACATCCGGCCGGAGCTCGTCGAGGCGGCGACGACGCCCGCGCTCGAGCGCCAGCTCCGCATGGTGGACGGCGTGGCGGACCGCGGGCGCAATGTCGGGCCGATGATGGCCGAGGCCGCGCGGCGCCGGCCGGCCCGCCTCCTGGTGCCGAAGCGCACCGGCGCGCCGGCCTGGGACTGAGGCCCCGTTGACAGCGGACCGCGGCCCGCGCGAGACGGGGCAGACCGCGCCACGGGAGGGCCTGCCGATGCCGAGACTGTTCGTGAACTCGATGGCGAACTTCATGATCCAGGGCGGCATGGTGAGCTTCACGCTCCAGGATCAGGCGGTCGCCACCCAGGGCGGCCAGCCGAAGCCCCTGCCGCCCGAGGACGTGACGAGCGTGGTGATGCGGGAGCAGGACTTCGCCCAGCTCGTCGCCTTCTTCAACCAGCACATCGCGGCCTACGAGAGCCAGACCGGGCGGACGCTCGGCGGGGGGACCGGCGCGTCGGCGCCCGGCGCGCCCGCCCCGGCGGGCGGCGCCGATCGCGGGCCGGCGCCGGGCCGCGGCGGCGGCATGAAGATCCGCCCCCGCGACGGCTGAGATGGCCGGCGCCCCGGGCGGACACCCGCGTCTCTATCTCGTCACCCGGCCGGCCGCGCCCGAGGCGCTCCTCGCCCCCGCCGAGGCGATGCTCGCCACCGGATCCGTCGCCTGCCTGCGGATCGATCTCGGCGCGGCGGCGGAGGAGGACTGGATCCGCGCGGCCAACCTGCTGATGCCGCCCGCGCACGCCGCCGAGGTGCCGGTGCTCGTCGCGGACCGCCCGGAGCTGGTCGCCCGGCTCGGGCTCGACGGCGTGCATCTCGCGGGCGGCTCGGGCCTCGCGGCGCTGCGCAAGCGGCTGGGGCGGGAGGCGATCCTCGGCGCGCATGGCGGCGCCACGCGCCACGCCGCGATGTCGCTCGCCGAGGCGGGCGCGGACTATGTGGCCCTCGGCCCGGTGACGCCCGAGACCGACGCGCTGTTCGCCTGGTGGGCCGAGATGATCGAGACGCCCGCCGTCGCCGAGGGCGGCGTCACGCCCGAGGCGGCCGCGCGGCTCCGCGACAGCGCCGATTTCGTGGTCCCCGACCCCGCCCTCCTCTGGGGAAGCCCCGATCCGGCGGCGGCGCTCATGGCCTTCGCCCGCGCCCTCGCC
This sequence comes from uncultured Limibaculum sp., assembly GCA_964632555.1. GTDB lineage: Bacteria > Pseudomonadota > Alphaproteobacteria > Rhodobacterales > Rhodobacteraceae > Thermohalobaculum. Next base: position 777 of record CAZWDE010000092.1, on the reverse strand, counting down.
GGCTGAGCGCGGCGGGGCCCGGCGGGCGCGGGGTGGGCGGGCGGGGCGCCCGACGGGCCCCGCCTCACACGTTGAGCAGCAGGTGCTCGCGCTCCCACGGGCTGATCACCCGCATGAACTCGTCGTATTCGTGCTCCTTCACCGTCGCGTAGAGCGCCGAGAAGGACGGCCCGAGCACCTCGCGGAGCGGCTCGCAGGCCTTGAACTCCGCCACCGCGTCGAGCAGGCCGTAGGGCAGCTCGCGCGGGCGGTCGTAGCTGTCGGTCGTCACCTCGGGCCGCGGCGCGGTGCCCTCGGTCATCCCGAGATAGCCGCAGGCGAGCGTCGCCGCGATCGCGAGATAGGGGTTGGCGTCGGCGCCCACCACGCGGTTCTCGACCCGCCGCGCCTCGGGCTCCGAGATCGGCACGCGCAGCCCCGTGGTGCGGTTGTCGCGCCCCCAGTCGAGATTGATCGGCGCGGTCAGTTGCGGCACGAGCCGGCGGTAGGAGTTGACGTAGGGCGCGACCAGGCAGCAGGCGGCGCGGAAATAGGCCTGCTGCCCGCCGATGAAGTGGAAGAAGAGCTCCGAGGGCTGCCCGTCCTCGGTCGAGAACAGCGTCCGCCCGGTCTCGGTCGACACGACCGACTGGTGGATGTGCATCGCCGATCCCGGCTGCCCCTCCATCGGCTTCGCCATGAAGGTCGCGTAGCAGCCGCAGCGCAGCGCCGCCTCGCGAATGAGCCGCTTGAAGAAGAACACCTGGTCGGCGAGCTCGAGCGGATCGCCGTGGCGCA